>JALRCL010000737.1 GCA_023268575.1 Patulibacter sp. | reverse complement strand
CGTGCGCACCGCCGTCCGGCGCGTCCCGGGCGTGCAGCGCGCGCGGCGCGAGGGCGGCCGGCTGCTGCTCGAGGGCCTCATCGCCGGCTTCACCGTCCTGCCGCCCCTGCGGATGGCGCTCGAGCAGGCGTCGCTCGGATTCATGGCCCTGCAGACCCCGGACCGCGAGCTGCGGGCCAAGAGCCGCCCCGATTACCCGCTCGGGTGCAAGCGGATGCTGTTCTCCAGCCGCTGGCTGCCGGCGCTGGGACGCGACCACGTCGAGCTCGTCACGGACGAGATCGACCACGTGACCGAGGACGGCGTGGTCACCGCCGACGGCGTCCGCCGGCCCGCCGACGTCCTCGTCTGGGGCACCGGCTTCGAGACGCGGTTCGTCGCGCCGATGCGGATCGTCGGGCGCGGCGGACGCGAGCTCACCGAGCAGTGGGGCGACGCGCCCCGCGCACACCACGGCATCACCGTGCCGGGCTACCCGAACCTCTTCCTCCTCTACGGCCCGAACACGAACCTCGGCGTCGGCTCGATCGTCGAGATGCTCGAGGCGCAGGCCGGGTACGTCGCCGATGCCGTCCGGACGCTCGACGCCCGCGACGCGGTCGCCATGGACGTCGATCCGGCGGTGGCCGCGACGTCGGACGCGGCGCTGCAGGCGCGCCTGGGCGGCTCGATCTGGACCCGCTGCGAGAGCTGGTACCGGTCGCAGGACGGCCGCGTGACGACGAACTGGCCCGGGTTCATGCGCGAGTACGCCCGCCGCGTGCGGCAGGTCGACGCCGACGAGTTCTCGTTCGTCGCGCGCGACGATCTCGCCGTGCGCGAGGACGCCCGCGAGGCGGTCGCCGGATGAGCGTCACCGCCGCCCGGCCCGCCGGCGACCCCGGCCTGCGCGCGGACCCGTGGGACCCGCGCGTCGCCGATCGCGGCCTGACGCGGGACGACGTCGAGGAGCTCGGCCTGCCGCTCGGCCCGGGGTCGCTGACCTGGGAGCTGCTCGGCGACGTCCGCTCGGTCCTGCTGGCCCAGCGCGCCGGGATCCTGCAGAACCTCCATCCGGTGATCTCGCAGGCGCTCGTGGACCAGTCGAACGTCTGGCGCGATCCGCTGGGCCGGCTCATGCGCTCGGCCGGCCCGATCCTCGGGGTCGTCTACGACGCCGAGGGCGACGACACCGGCGCCACGGTGCGCGACCTCCACCGGGGCGTGCAGGGCCGGGATCCGGCGGGCCGGAGCTACCGCGCGCTGGACCCGGAGGCCTTCTATTGGGCGCACGCGACGTTCTTCGAGAGCCAGATCGCCACCCAGCGCCTGTTCGGCACGCCGCTGAGCGCCGTGCAGGAGGAGCACCTCTACCGCGAGTCGATCACGTGGTACGCCCGCTACGGGCTCAGCCTGCGGCCCGTGCCGCGGACCTACGAGGCGTTCCGCGTCTACTGGGCGGCGATGTTCGAGCGCGTGCTGCAGGCCACCCCGGTCGCGCGCTACGGCCTGCGGCCGATCCCCCACCAGCCTTCGCCGGAGGGGCTGCTGCCCGACCCGCTGTGGTGGCTCGCCCGCCCGGCCGTCGTGCACGCGGTGCCGTGGCTCGGCCGGGTGACGCTGCCGCGCGAGGCGCGGCGCCTGCTGGACGTCCGGCGCTCGCCCGCCGACCTCGTGGCGCTGCACGCGCTGCGGGAGTCGGTCCGCCGGTCCTGGCCGCTCGTCCCCGAGGCGCAGCGGCGCGCGGTCCGGGCGCGGGCGGCGGACCGCCGGCTCGGCGTCGCCTGAGCGACGCGCGACCCGCGCCGGCCGAGCGCGCCCCCGGGTCGCCGGTGGAGCCGACGCACGAGGGCGACGCAGGCGGCCCGTGGACCGACGCGGTCGGTCGAGGATCAGGCGACGGCCGCCGCGGCACAGACCGCCGCGCAGACGGCCGCCAGGTCGTCGTCGGCGGTCGCGTAGGGCGGCATGACGTAGACGAGGTCCCGGAAGGGCCTGATCCAGACCCCGTGCTCCAGCGCCGCCGCGGTCGCCCCCGCGACGTCCACGGCGTGGTCGAGCTGCAGGACCCCGATCGCCCCGAGCACCCGCACGTCGGCCACCCCGGGCAGGGCCCGGGCCGGAGCGAGCCCGGCACGCAGCCCGTCCTGGATCCGCGCGACGTCCGCGGCCCAGTCCCGCTCGAGCAGCAGGTCGATCGACGCGCAGGCGATCGACGCGGCGAGCGGGTTGGCCATGAACGTCGGTCCGTGCATGAGGACGCCCGCCTCGCCGCGGCCGATCTCCTCCGCCACCCGGTCGGTGCAGAGGACGGCCGCCATCGTGCAGTAGCCGCCGGTGAGGGCCTTGCCGACCGCCAGCACGTCGGGCACGACTCCGGCGTGCTCGCAGGCGAAGAGGGCGCCGGTGCGCCCGAACCCCGTCGCGATCTCGTCGAGGACGAGCAGCAGGTCGTGCTCGTCGCAGAGCTCGCGCAGCACGCGCAGGTAGCCGGGGGCGTGGAATCGCATGCCGCCGGCGCCCTGGACGACGGGCTCGACGACGATCGCGGCGAGCTCGTCCGCGTGCTGGGCCACCGCGGACCGCAGCGCCGCGACGTACGCCTCGTCGAGGGGCGCGTCGACGCCGGGTGGCGGGGCGTCGACGAAGACGTGCTCGGGCAGCACCGGCGCGAACAGGTGGTGCATGCCGCCGACGGGGTCGCAGACGGCCATCGCCCCGAACGTGTCGCCGTGGTAGCCGCCGCGCCACGTCAGCAGCCGGTGCCGGTCCGGCCGTCCGCGCGAGAGCTGCCGCTGGAGGGCGATCTTGATCGCGACCTCCATCGCCACCGACCCCGAGTCCGCGAGGAAGACCCGGCGCAGCCCGTCGGGCGCGAGGTCGACGAGCCGCGCGGCGAGGCGGACCGCCGGCTCGTGCGTGAGCCCGCCGAACATGACGTGCGCCATCCGGTCCAGCTGGCCCCGCGCGGCCGCGTCGAGCTGCGGGACGCGGTAGCCGTGGATCGCCGCCCACCACGACGACATGCCATCGATCACCGTGCGGCCGTCGGCGAGCGTCAGCCGCACGCCCTGCGCCGCGGTGACGACCGGCAGCGGGACGTCGCGCTGCGGCGGGGCGTACGGGTGCCACAGGTGCGCCCGGTCCAGGCGGTCGATCGCCGACGGGTCGAGCGGGCCGTCGCCGCGGGCCGCGGCGCGGTCGGCCTCGAGCAGGGCGGGCGGGATCGGGGTCGCGGCCATCGGCCCCGATCATCGCGCAGCGCGGCGAACGAGCCCCGTCCGCCGCCCGTCCGGCGCCCGGACGCCGCTCAGCCCGGATCCAGGCTCAGGCGGCGGGACCGGCGGCCGACGGTGCCTCGACCGCCGGCGCGCGCCGCGCGAGCTCCGCCCGCACGATCGGAGCCACCTCGGTGCCGAGGAGCTCGATCGACCGCAGGACGTCGGCGTGGCGGACGGCACCGAGGCTCGAGTGCAACAGGTAGCGCTGGTGCCCGAGACGCTCGTGCTGGGCGAGGATCTTCTCCGCGACCTGCTCGGGCGAGCCGATCATGAGCGCGCCGTCGGGGGTCCGCATCTGGTCGAACTGCTGTCGCGTGGTGGGCGGCCAGCCCCGCTCGCGCCCGATCCGGGTCATCATCGCCGCCCACGACGGGAAGAACGCGTCGACGGCCTCGCGCTCGGTCCGGGCGACCAGGCCGTGGGTGTTGATCGC
>JALRCL010000720.1 GCA_023268575.1 Patulibacter sp. | reverse complement strand
GGCCTGAGCCAGCTCTACCAGATCCGCGGCCGCGTCGGCCGGGGTCGCGAGCGCGGCTACGCGTACCTCCTGTACCCCTCGGCGGCGGCGCTGACCGAGGACGCGATGCACCGCCTGACCGCGCTGGCCGACCACACCGAGCTCGGCGCGGGCTTCCAGATCGCGATGCGCGACCTCGAGCTGCGCGGCGCCGGGAACCTGCTCGGCGACGAGCAGTCCGGCCACGTCGCGGCGCTCGGCTTCGAGCTCTACCTCGCGATGCTCGAGGAGGCGGTCGCCGAGCGCGAGCGCGAGGGCGGGTCGGAGGGCGACGACGACCGCGAGCCGGTCCGCCTCGACGCGCAGGTCAGCGCCTACGTGCCCGCCGAGTACGTCCCGTACGAGCAGGCGAAGGTCGAGGTCCACCGCCGGATCGCCGGTGCTCGCGACGTCGCCGACCTCGAGGCGTTCCGGGCCGAGCTCGAGGACCGCTTCGGCGCGCCGCCGGAGCCGCTGGAGAACCTCCTGCTGCTCCAGCGCGCGCGGATCCGCTTCGGCGAGGCCGGGTGCCGCAGCGTCATGCTGCGCGGCACGAAGCTCACCGCCGGACCGATCGAGCTCGACGCCACGGGCGTCGCCCGCCTGCAGGAGGAGTGGGAGGGACGCTCCGGCCCGTTGCGCTACGAGGGCGGCAAGACGCAGATCACGCTGACGGTCCCGAAGGAGGGGATCGAGCGGCTCGAGGCGGTCGTCGCGGCGTCGGAGGCGGCGCGCGCCGCGGTGCTCGCCGCCGAGGCTGCCGCGACGGTGGCCTGACCGGCTGCGACGGTGAGCGGGGGTCGTGCGGCTCAGCCTGCTCCCAGACGGCGTAAAGCCCGTCCTTAACGGCGGCCGATATGTTGCCGCGCGATGCTTCGCCATGCTCGCCCGACCCTGGCCGCGTGCGCCGTGGGGATTCCGACCGCGCTCCTCCTGTCCGGTTGCGGCGGCCTCTCCGCCGACTCCGTCGCCTCCGTCGACGGCAAGGACATCACGAAGGCGCAGTACGACCAGAACCTGAAGTTCGCGACGTTCCAGGTCAACGGTCCCGCCGCGCTCCAGGGCAAGAACCCCAAGCTCATCGTCCCGCGCCCGCCGGACTACAAGAGCTGCATCGCGGACATCCGCGCGCAGATCCCGAAGCCGCAGAAGGGTCAGCCGGCGACGCCCGACAGCCAGCTCAAGCAGCAGTGCGAGCAGGCCTACGACCAGATGAAGCAGATCGCCTTCGAGAGCCCGATCGTGCAGCTCGTCGTGGCGAAGGAGGCCGAGGACAACGACGTCAAGGTCACCGACGCGGAGCTCCAGAAGGGCTGGGACGCCTACCTCGCGCAGCCGAACGTCCTCGGCGGCAAGCAGAACCTCGCGAAGTACAAGTCGGTCGCCGGGCTGACCGAGGAGCCGCTGCGCAAGCAGCAGAAGACCGACGCGCTGCTGCAGAAGCTCAACGCGAAGATCGTGAAGGACCGCGCGAAGGTCTCCGACAAGGACGTCGAGGCGTACTACGAGAAGAACAAGGCGCAGTACACGACGCCCGAGACGCGCGGCCTCCACATCGTCCTGACGAAGACCGAGGCGAAGGCGCAGGCCGCCAAGCGCGAGCTCGACGGTGGCGCGAAGTTCGCCGACGTGGCGAAGAAGTACTCCGAGGACCAGGTCAGCAAGAACGCGGGGGGCAAGCTCTCCGGCGTCACGAAGGGCCAGCAGGAGCGCGGGCTCGAGCAGGCCGCCTTCGCCGCGAAGAAGGACGAGATCGTCGGCCCGGTGAAGACCGAGTCGGGGTACTACGTCGTGCGGGTCGACTCGATCACCCCGGCGAAGGTCACGCCCTTCGCGCAGGTGAAGGAGCTGCTGAAGCAGCGGCTCGTGGCCGACAAGCAGAGCACGGCCTGGACCGACTGGCAGGAAGAGATCACGAAGAAGTGGCGCAAGAAGACCGAGTGCCGCGACGGGTACACCTCGACCTTCTGCAAGGGCTACAAGGAGCCGACGACCCCGGCCCCGGCCCCCGGCGCCGGCGAGCCGCAGCAGGCTCCCGCTCAGCCCGCCCAGTAGCACTCGCCGCCGGCGATGCGCCGCCCTCGGGCGGCGCGGTCGCCGGCGCCTCGGCGCCCGGCCGAGCAGGCACCTGCCCGTCGCCCGGGCGGGGCGGGCGTCGCGCCGAGTTCGCCCTCGGGCGCGCATCGGCGAGCTAGGATCCGCCGCGTCGGCGCGCTCGGCGCCGTTCCCTCCGTCCCCCCGAGGTTCCCGATGGCCGATCCCCGCCGTTCCGCGCCAACGCGCGGACGTTCCCTGCTGCTCGTCGCGGGCGTCGCGACGAGCCTCGTTGCTCCAGCCGCGGCACCAGCGGCGTGGATCCCCAGCGCGACCGGGCCAGCCGGCGACGAGCAACGGGTCCTCGCCGGCGGTCCGGGCGCCGCCACCGTCGTGGCCGCCGGCGACGCAGGCGTCGCCACCGCCGCCCACGCACCCGGGGCGTCCGGCTGGGCCACCGGCGCGGCGGCGCCGGTGGACGCCGACGGCTCGGGGTACGTGCTCGGCGACGGCGGCCTCGTCGCGCTGATCGCCGCCGACGACGACGCACAGACCGTCAGCGTGCTGCGCGCCGGAGCGGACGGCACCCTGACGTCCGCCGGGTCGCTGGCGCTCTCGCCCGACGACGTCGTCGACGGCGGGGCCGCGGCGCCGGACGGGAGCCTCGTGATCGCGGTGCTCTCGGACGCGGGGCGGCTGACGCTGCACCGCCGGGCCCCCGACGGCACGTGGTCCACGAGCACGCCGGCCGGAACCGCGAACGTCGGCGCCACCTCGGCGGCGCTCGGGCCGACCGGCGTCGTGACCGTCGCCTGGGTGACGGTGGACGGGGACGACGTCGCACAGCAGATCGGCGCCGTCGCGACGGGTCCCGGGGCCTCGGGTGCCCCGGTCGTCATCGCGGACATCGCCGACGCGGCCTCGACCGTCGACGACCTCGTCGCGGTGCCCTCCCGCGACGGCTCGCCTGCGGCGGTCTGGACGCAGGCCTCGATCGAGGACGAGGACGGGATGATCCGCGGCGGCGGCGGCCCGGACGACATCACCGAGCTCGCCTCGGGCGACGCGGAGACGCTCGGGGCGAGCCTGCAGGTCGCGTCGAGCCCGGGTCGCACGCTGGTGCGCTGGCTCGATCCCGAGACGGCGACCACGACGATCGGAGCGCTCGACGGGAGCTGCAGCGCCGCGACGGACCTCACGAGCGCCGTGCTCGTGGCCCGTGGCGGCGAGGTCGCCGCCGTCGGCGGCCGCGCTGGTCGGCTGGCGATCGGCACCGTCGACGGCGCCTGCGGGGTCGCTCCGGACCCGTCGGCCGGGCCGGCCGTGGCGACCGACGCGCCGCTCGACGCCGCCGCCGACGGGGAGGGCACCGTGGTCGTGGCGATCGGCGGCGACGGAACGGGGACGTCGACGATCGCCGTCGACGATCGCACCGCTCCCCGGATCGACGGCCTCGACGTGCCGGGGAGCGCGACGGTCGGGGCGCCGGTGACCGCGTCCGCGTCCGCCACGGACGCCTGGGGCGTCGCGGCGCGATCCTGGACCGTCGACGGCGCCGCCACCGGGACCGGCGGGACGCTCTCCACGAGCTTCCCCGCGGTCGGCGAGCACCTCGTCGAGCACCGGGCGAGCGACGTGGCCGGCAACGCAACCGTGGCCGGACGGTCCGTGGCGGTCGCCGAGGCGCCGGCACCCCCGCCCGGCACCGAGCCCGTCGCCCCGCCGGTGACCGTGCCCGTCCCGGGCCCGCAGCCGCCGGCCACGGCGCGGCCGCGGCGGCCGAGCGTGCGGATCCTCGGCGTCCGGCAGGGGCGCGACCGTCGCTGGACGCTCCGCCTCCGCGCCCGCGACGCGATGCGGCTCGAGATCTCGCTGTTCCGCGAGCGCTACGTCGCGGGGCCGGCGGGGCGGCGCCGGCCCGCCAGCTGCCCGGCGCGCCCGCGGCCGGCGCGTCGCCCGCCGACGGGCCGTCGCGGGCGGATCGTCGTCGACGCCGGCGGCGTGCGCACG
>JALRCL010000717.1 GCA_023268575.1 Patulibacter sp. | reverse complement strand
CGGGCGGCGTGGTCGTCGGGGAAGGCCCCC
The DNA here is from genome assembly GCA_023268575.1 of Patulibacter sp. GTDB lineage: Bacteria > Actinomycetota > Thermoleophilia > Solirubrobacterales > Solirubrobacteraceae > Patulibacter. Next base: position 2,711 of record JALRCL010000717.1, on the reverse strand, counting down.
TCGGCGGTCCCGGGCGGCGGCTGATCGGTGGCGCCGGGCGCCTGTTCGTCGCGGGCCGGGCTCGGGGTCGAGTGCACGGGGTCTCCTTCTCGTCGTCCGGTGCTCACGGAGCGTAGGTCCGCCCGTCCGGCGCGCCCCGCGGCGCCGGACGGGGCGCTTGTACAGACCTCCAAGAACCGTGATCGCCGTCACGAAGGGCCCGCGCGCCGTCGCCCTCCCTGCGTCGCTCGCGCGGTCTCGCCGCTCGCGGCGCGGGCGCCGGCCCGCGCGAGGGCACCCGCCTGTGGAGGGGTCCAACGCCGGCCGGCGCGTCGTCGCGGCCGCTCCGGGCCCCGCGCCTAGGCTGGCCGCCATGCAGCCCTCCGCGCTCGTGCCCCCGGCGACGCCTCTGGCCGAGGCGGCCTGATGCGCGCGGTCCGGCTCGTCGCGCTCGACGGCCCCGACGGGTACGTCCCGGCCGACGTCCCCGAGCCCGAGCGCGGCGCCGACGAGCTCCTCATCGACGTGCGTGCCGCCGGGGTCGCGTTCCCCGACCTGCTGCTCTCCCGCGGCGAGTACCAGTACGCGCACGACCTGCCCGTCGTCCTCGGGGCCGAGGTCGCCGGCGTCGTGCTCGAGGCCCCCGAGGGCGGCCGCTTCGCGCCGGGCGACCGGGTCGCCGCGATCACGTTCACCGGCGGCTTCGCCGAGCGCGCGACCGCGCCCGCCGACCGCGCGCTGCCGCTGCCGACGTCGCTGTCGTTCGCCGAGGGCGCGGCGCTGCCGTCGAACTACCTCACCGCGCTCTTCGCGCTCGAGCTGCGCGGGCGCCTGCGCGCCGGCGAGACCCTGCTCGTGCACGGCGCGACCGGCGGCCTGGGCAGCGCGGCGATCCAGGTCGGCCGGGCGCTCGGCGCGCGCTCGGTCGCCGTCGTCGGCAGCGACGCGAAGGCCGCGGCCGCCCGCGAGATCGGCGCGGAGGAGGTCGTCGTCGCCGACGCGGGCTGGCGCGAGGCGGTGCTCGGGCTCGCCCCCGGCGGCGTCGACGTCGTCTTCGACGTCGTGGGCGGCGACCGCTTCCTCGACAGCCTCCGCAGCCTGCGCCCGCAGGGGCGGCTGATCGTCGCGGGGTTCGCCGGTGGCGAGATCCCGACCGTCCGGGTCAACCGGCTGCTGCTGCGCAACATCGACGTCGTCGGCGCAGCGCTCGGCTCGTACATGCACAGCGACCCCGACGGGATGGCCCCGCTCTGCGATCGCCTCGGCGTGCTGCTGGAACATCCGGCCATGCGACCGGCGGTCGGCGGCCGGCTGCCGTTGGAGGACGTCGCCGCGGCCGTGCGGCTGATCGAGGACCGGCGCGCGACCGGCAAGCTCGTCGTCGAGCCCTGAAACGCCCTGGGGCACGCGCGCAGGCGTCCGCGGGCGGCCGGCCGGGCCCGGCGGCAGGCGGACGCCGCGCACCGCCGTCGTCGGGCGGCGCGACGGCTTCTGTCGATCTCCACAGGACGGCGCGGCGCCGGACGCCGAGCGGCTCGTGGGCGCCTCCTACGCTGGCGCCAGCTTCACGGATCACCCGCGGTCCACCGTCGTCGGACGGGACCACCCGAGGGGGAGCCGTGCACCCGCTATCGAGGAGAGCATCATGGGCAGGACCCCACTGCGCGCCTTCACGGCCTTCGCCGCCGTGTGCGCCCTGAGCGTCGCCGGCTGCGGCAGCTCGGACGACGACGGCGCCAACGCCGGCACCACCGGCGGCGCGTCGAACGGCGAGCTGTCGGCGACCGTCGGCGTCATCGGGCCGAAGACCGGTCCCGCGCCACAGTTCTACGAGACGAACACCGTCGGCGCGCAGCTGGCCGCCGCGGACGCCGAGAAGCAGTACGGCGTGAAGATCAAGCTCGTCAACGCCGACGACCAGGGCACGCCCGAGGGCGCCTCCCGCGCCGTCCAGGAGCAGCTCAACGGCGGCAACGTCGACGCGCTGCTCGCCTCGCCGCAGTCCGGCCAGGCGCTCCAGACCGCGGACGTCCTGCAGCGCTCGCAGATCCCGTGGTTCATCAACGCGCAGTCGCCGCAGATCATCAACTACAAGATCAAGCCGAACTGGGCGTTCCGCACGGCGTACAACAGCTCCGAGCTGTCCGACGTCCTCGGCCCGTTCGTCTTCTCCGGCGACGCGAAGGTCGGCATGGTCCACTCCGCCGACGGCTTCGGCCAGTCCGAGGCCGAGGCGCTGCAGGCCACGGCGAAGAAGCAGGGCAAGAAGCTCGCCGCCGTCGAGCCGCTGCAGCCCGGCGCCAGCGACTACACCGCCGCGATCCGCCGCCTGAAGCAGGCCGGCGTCACCCGCGTGTACATGAGCATCACGTCCGGCTCCGACACCGCCACGGTGACGAAGGCGATGGTCCAGGAGGACTTCGAGCCGGACTTCAAGATCACGAACGCGACGATCCTCGCCGACTTCGGCGAGCTGGCCCGCCCGGCGCAGTGGAAGAACCTCGTGTTCATCGACCCGCGCGACCTCGTCGACGGGGCCGCGAAGTCCCTGAACGCCGACTTCAAGGCGAAGACGGGCAAGGAGCCGCCGCTGCCGACGAACGTCTACACGTCGTACATGGCCATCAACGCGTACGCGCAGGCCGTGAAGGCCGCCGGCTCGACCGACAAGGCCGCCGTCCGCGACGCCCTGGAGAAGCTGCCGTCGATCGACGTGCGCGGCGACAAGATCG
>JALRCL010000687.1 GCA_023268575.1 Patulibacter sp. | reverse complement strand
CCGCCTGCGGCCGGACGCGGTGCGGGCCGCCGCCGCGCGCCGCCGCTCGGCGCGCGGTCGCGCGACGCTCCGGGCGGTGCTCGACGCTGCCGAAGGTCCGCGGCGGAGCCGGTCCGAGGCCGAGGCCGCGTTCCTGGCCCTGGTGCGCCGGGCCGGTCTCCCCGCTCCGCGGACGGACGTCCCGCTCCGCGGTTGGATCGTCGACGCGCTGTGGACGGCCGAGCGGCTCGTCGTCGAGGTCGACGGCTACGCCTTCCACCACGGCCGTCGCGCGTTCGAGCGTGATCGCCGGCGCGACGCCGACCTGCAGGCCGCCGGCTACGCCGTCCTCCGCCTGAGCTGGCGGCAGATCGTGGACGAGCCGGAGGCCACGGCCGCCCGGCTCGCTGCGCTGCTCGCGCTGCAGGCGCCGCGCGCCCGATCCGTCGTCGCGCTCGTGGCGGCGCGACGACGAGCGCCACCCGGCACCTCCGCGCACGTCGTCGGGATGGTGTCGAGACGCCCGGCCCAGCGAGCGCTCTCGCATCATCAGGCCCCGCCCGCGCCTTCGGCATCCCGCGTCAGCAGGCCAGCCTTGGCCGTCGGCGTCCCGCGGCAAGCACGTCCGGCCTCGGCCATCGGCGTCCCGCCGCAGCACGCCCAACCCTGGCCGTCGGCGTCCCGCCACAGGCACGCCCAACCCTGGCCGTCGGCATCCCGCCGCAAGCACGTCCGGCCTTGAGCGTCGGCGTCCCGCCACAGGCACGCCCGGCCTTGGCCGTCGGCATCCCGCCGCAAGCACGTCCAGCCCTGGCCGTCGGCGTCCCGCGGCAGCAGGCCCGGCAAGCGGCTCGAGTCACCAGACCCCGCCACCGCCAGCGGCACGCGAGACACCAGGTCCGACGAGGGGTACCGCGCGGCCAGGGCTGGCGCGCGGCGAGGCGACGGGTGCGGCGTCGCTCGTCGCCTCGCCGCGGGACCCTCGGTCGGGGGTCGGATGCCCGGGCCTGCCGCAACGTGTTGGTCGTCGCGCTCGTGGACGGTCCGCGGACGACCACGACGATCAGCACCTCCTTCGTGCGAAACGTCGCCCTCGTCCGCGCAGCCTCCGCGAGCTCGACGTTCGACACGCTCGGTCGTTCCGTGAGGCGTCCGGCGGGGCCCCTCGGCCCCTGGGGACTCCTGCGAGCCCGTCTCGGGCCAGCCGGCGCCCGGACGCCGCCCGGACGCCGCCCGGAAGTGCAACCGCGAGGGCGTCCGCGACGCGCGCGTCCCCTAGCGGCGGGCCAGGCCGAGAGGCTCGACGCTGCTCCGGGCCGCGCAGCCGCGGCCCGGTCCCGCCTCGATCAGGCCGGACGGCAGAGCGCGAGGCCGAAGAGGTCCTCGTCGTCGGTGAGCAGGCGCTCCAGGCGCAGGCCGGCGGCGGCCAGGTCGCTCGCGAGCCGCCGGCGGGTGAACTTCGACGAGATCTCCGTGCGCAGCTCCTCCCCCGCGCGGAACGGCACCTCGAGGTCGAGGGCGCCGATCGTCACGACGTGGTCGCGGGGGGCGCGCAGGCGGATGTCGATCCACTCGTGCCGGCGGTCGAAGAAGGCGACGTGCTCGTACTCGTCGACGGGGAAGTCGGCGTCCAGCTCGCGGTTGATGACGTGGAGGACGTTGCGGTTGAACGCGCTCGTCACGCCGGCCGCGTCGTTGTACGCGCGCTCGATGACCGCGGGGTCCTTCACGAGGTCGACGCCGATCAGCAACCAGCCGTCGTCGTCGAGCAGCCCGGCGAGCCGGCGGAGGAAGTGCCGACGCGAGCCGGGCGGGAGGTTGCCGAGCGTCCCGCCGAGGATCGCCAGCAGCCGCGGCCCTCCGGCGCTGGGGATGAGGCCGAGGTCGCGCTCGAAGTCGCCGACGATCCCGTCGACCGAGATCCCGTAGCGGGCGGCGATCTCGTCGCCGGCCTCGCGGATCGGCGGCTCGCTGACGTCGAACGGCACGTAGCGCCGCAGGCTGCCCGCGGCGTCCAGGGCGTCGAGCAGGACGCGGGTCTTCGTCGCGTAGCCGGCGCCGAGCTCGACGAGCTCCGTCGCGCCCGTGAGGTCGGCGAGCTCGGAGGACCGTTCGACGAGGATCCGGCGCTCGGTCCGCGTCGGGTAGTACTCGGGCAGCTCGCAGATCTCGGCGAACAGCCGCGAGCCGCGATCGTCGTAGAGGTGCTTCGGCGGCAGCTCCTTGAACGGCGCGGTGAGCCCGTCCAGGACGTCGTCGGCGAGCGTCCGCGGGGCATCGTCGCCGAGCGCATGGACGACGGTCGCCCGCGGCGCCGCGGCCTGACCGGTGCTCATGCGACGTCCTCCGCCGGGCGCACGCCGGCGAAGAGCTGGCGCCGGTTCGGGTGGTCCCAGTTGCGGAACGTCGTCGTGGCGACCCGCCGGTGGGTGACGAACGAGCCGCCGCGCAGCGCCCGGTAGCCGCGATCGAAGAAGACCTCGGAGTACTCGCGGTACGGGTGCGCCCGGAACCCGGGATAGCCCGAGAACGTCGAGTCGGTCCACTCCCAGACCGCCCCGGTCTGCTGCAGCGCGCCGGCGCCGGCGGCGTGCTCCCACTCGGCCTCCGTCGGCAGCCGCAGACCGAGCCAGCGCACGAGCGCGCACGCCTCGTACCAGCTGAGGTGGCAGGCCGGCGCGCCGTCGGGCAGGTCCGCGGCGGCCGGCGGCCGGGCGTCACCCGCCGGCAGGGTCCGGACGCCCCAGCCGTCCTCGCACCACCAGCGGCGGTCGCGGGCGCCGCCGTCGTCGAGGAAGGCCCGCCAGTGGCCCATCGTCAGGGGCCGGCGGGCGATGGCGAACGGCGCGAGCGTCACCTCGTGCGCCGGCCGCTCGTTGTCGTAGGAGAACCCGGGACCGGTCGCGCCGATCGTCGTGCGACCACCGTCCAGGACGAGCATCTCGGGTCCGTCCGTCGGGTCGTCGCGCACCGGG
>JALRCL010000647.1 GCA_023268575.1 Patulibacter sp. | reverse complement strand
GGGCCGGGGTCAGCAGGACGACCGCCGGCACGACCGTCGCGCGCTCGGCCCGCGCGACCCGCGCCGCGGCGTCGATCGCGCCACAGGCCAGCTCGCCACCCGGCAGCGCCAACAGCACCCGCGGAGCCGGGCCGCGGTCGCCGGGCCGCCGGCGCCAGGCGAGGGTGCCGAGCACGCCGAGCGCCGCGGTCGTCAGGGGGATGATCAGGTCGAGGGCGTGCATCGGTGGGTCAAGCGGAGCGCTCCGGGCGCTCGTCGCGGTCGGCCACGAGCCGGACGTCGACGCCCGGCAGCGCGGCGAGCAGGCGCAGCGCGAGGGGCCGGCGCCAGCGGTCGCTCGCCCGCCGACGCGGCGCGCCCAGCAGGAGGTACGTCGTGCGCTCGCGGCGTGCGACGCGGACCGCGGCGGCCACGAGGTCGTCGTCCTCCTCGACCTCCAGCCGCACGCCGAGCTGGGTCGCCAGCCGCGAGAGGCCCGCGAGGCGCTCGGCGGCCTCCGCGTCCGGCTCGCGGCCGGGGTGGCGGACGTGGAGCGCCACGAGCGGCGCGCGCAGGCGCCGCGCCGAGCGCCACGCCCGGCGCAGCACGCGCTGCCCGCTGGGGTGGGCGGAGACGAGCGCGAGCAGCCGCTCGTGGACGGCGTCCGGGACCTCGCCGGCGATCGCCCGCCGCTCGCCGGAGTCGTCGTCGCGCCGCGGGCGGGGCACGTGCAGCCGGGTCCGTCGCGCGCCGACCTCCTCGGCGGCCTGCAGCAGCGCCGTCTCGCGCAGCGCCGTGAGCTGCTCGATCCGGAAGAAGTTGCGCAGCGCCGGGCCGATCCGCTCGGGCGGGTAGATCTGGCCGTCGCGCAGCCGTTGCAGCAGCGCGTCGGGCGGCAGGTCGACGACCACGACGTCCTCGGCGTCGACGAGCACGTGATCGGGCACGGTCTCGCGGACGCGCACGCCGGTGAGCTCGGCGACCTGGTCGTTCAGCGACTCGAGGTGCTGGACGTTCACCGTCGAGACGACGTCGATGCCGGCCGCCAGCGCGTCCTCGACGTCCTGCCACCGCTTCGGGTGCTCGAGCCCGGGCGGGTTCGCGTGCGCGAGCTCGTCGATCAGGACGAGGAGGGGCACCGGGCCGGCGGGGAGCGCGAGCAGGGCCGGCAGGTCGAGCTCCTCCTGGGAGAGACTGCGGTGGATCACGGTCCGCCGCGGCAGGATCGGCAGCCCGTCGGCCTGCGCGGCGGTCTCGGCGCGCCCGTGCGTCTCGAGCACCGCGATCAGCACCGGGCGCCCGGCGTCGCGCGCCCGGCGCAGGTCCTGGAGGGCGCGGTACGTCTTCCCCACCCCCGGGGCCATGCCGAGCATGACGGTGTGCCGGCCGCGCGGCACGCTACGCCCCGAGCACTCCGTGGACGACGAGGTCGATGAGCTTGATCCCGACGAACGGCGCGATCAGGCCCCCGAGGCCGTAGACGAGGAGGTTGCGCCGCAGCAGCGCGGTCGCCCCGACCGGCCGGTACGCCACGCCGCGCAGCGCGATCGGCACGAGCA
>JALRCL010000631.1 GCA_023268575.1 Patulibacter sp. | reverse complement strand
GTGCAGGGTTGGACCCCGCCGTCTCGACGATCTTGATACCGGCGTCGACGATCACCTGACGGTACTCGTCGTACGGCGGCGGATTGATCGCCGGCAGGATCGTCAGGTTCACCCCGAACGGCTTGTCGGTGAGCTCGCGGGTCCGCGCGATCTCCTTCGCGAGGTCCTCCGGCGTCGGCTGGGTCAGCGCGGTCAGGCAGCCGAGCGCGCCGGCGTTGGCGACGGCGGCCACGAGCTCGGCGCGGCCGACCCACTGCATGCCTCCCTGGACGATCGGGTGCTCGATGCCGAAGGTCTCGGTGAAGCGGGTCTTGAGAACGGTCACGGGTGCCTCGTGGGTCGTGGTCCTGACGGCGCGCCGGATCCTCGGGCCGCGCGCGTGAGGTGTATCAGTCGGGTGCCCCTCGGTACCAGCGCGTACCGCCGTCGCCGGCCGGATGGGAGGGGAAGATCTCCCACCCGGACGACGCCGGTCGCCGCCGGGCGCGAGGCGTCGATAATGATCATAGTGTCCACTATCCAGGTCCGTGGCTCCCGGTCGGCTCCGGGGTGCGCGCGTGGCGCCCTGACGCCCGGCAGAATCCCGTCCATGGACGCGACGCTGATGAAGTGGATGAGCCCCGAGGACGCCAACAACGGCGGGTTCGTCCACGGCGGCGTCGTCATGCGGCTCTGCGACGAGGCCGCCGGCCTGGCCGCGATGCGCCACGCGCGCGTCCGCTGCGTCACCGCCGGGATCGACCGGATGACGTTCGACTCGCGCGTCGACGTCGGGGAGCTCCTGACGCTCGAGGCGCGCGTGAACGCCGTCTGGAGCAGCTCGATGGAGGTCGGCGTGCGCGTCTCGGCGGAGAACGTCTACACCGGCGAGGTGCGCCACACCTCCTCGGCCTACTTGACGATGGTCGCGATCGACGTCGGCACCGGCCGGCCGGTCGGCGTGCCGCCGCTGCCCGAGCCGACCGACCCCGACGCGGTCCGCCGCCAGGCCGAGGCGCAGCTGCGCCGGGCGAACCGGCTCGCCGAGCGCGAGCAGATCGAGCGCGACCGCCGCGGCTGAGCCGCAGGGGCTGCGCTGGCCCGAGCGCGCCCCCGGACCGCCGGGCGCGTCGCGTGGTCAGACCCCGGGGGGCCCGCCGATCGGCGCCTCGCCGCCCCCGAGCTCCTCGGGCATCGCCCGTGGCCCGTCGGGATACAGGTGCGCGAGGGCCTCCTCGGTCATCTCCAGCGTGTTCGCCGCCTCGGGCGGCGCACCGAGGACGAGCCACAGGGCGTCGGCGTCGGTGTCGTTGAAGACCTGGCGCACGACGTCGGGCGACGCGTGGACGGCGGAGAGGGGATCGAGCGCGTGGACCTCGTCGTCCAGGCGGATCCGGCCCGTGCCCTCGAGCACGACGTAGAGCTCGTGCTGGTCGACGTGCCGGTGGCGCGTGGAGGCCTGGCCGGGCCGCAGGCGCCAGAGGCGAGCGCCGAGCGATCCGGCGCCGAGCTGCGCGGCGAGGTCGGTGTTGTCGACGCCGAGCTGGTTGGACGGGCGCCAGAAGGCGTCGGCGGCGGGCAGGACGGAGAAGGGCAACGGGGCTCCTCGCTCGGGGTCGGGGCGGCGGAGGGGTCGGGGGCTCAGCCGCGGCGCATGAGGCGGGCGACGGCGGCCATGAGCTCGTCGGTCCGGTCCTCCTGGACCTCGGCGGGACCGTGCACGACGCAGTGGCGGGCGTGCTGGTCCATCAGGCCCAGGGCGACCTTGTCGAGCGCTGCCTGGACCGCGCTGATCTGGGTCAGGACGTCGATGCAGTAGCGGTCCTCGTCGACCATGCCCTGGATGCCGCGGACCTGGCCCTCGATCCGGCGCAGGCGCTTCGTCAGCTGGTCCTTCGTGGCGGTGTACCCGCGGGTCTCGGCAGCCATGGACGGATCGTACCAGTACCCCCTGGGGGTATGCTACGGTCGTTCCATGAGCACCGAGACGACCTACACCGTCAGCGGCATGACCTGCCAGCACTGCGCGGCCAGCGTGCGCGAGGAGGTCGGCGAGCTGCCCGGCGTCGAGCGCGTGGACGTCGAGCTCGAGGGCGGCCGCGTGACGGTCGTCGGCGCGGCGCCGCGGGAGTCGGTCGCCGCCGCCGTGGCGGTCGCCGGATACGTGCTGGAGGCCTGAGGCCAGGCCCGGGCGCCGCGCGCCCGGGACACGCGTCGAGAGGACGAGCGATGAGCGAGCAGCAGCAGGAGACCGACCAGCGGGAGCTCGAGCTCCCGATCACCGGGATGACGTGCGCGTCCTGCGCGACGCGCGTCGAGCGCAAGCTCAACCGCCTCGACGGCGTCGCCGCCAGCGTGAACTACGCCACCGAGCACGCGGCGGTCCGCTACGACCCCGCCACGGCGACGCCCGACGACCTGCTGGCGAGCATCCGGGCCGCGGGCTACGACGCGACGCTCCCGGCGCCGCACGGCGAGCACCACGCGCACGAGGGCCACGACGGCCACGGCGCGCACGACGGCCACGCCGCGCACGACGGCCATGGCGGGCACGGCGCGCACGATCACGGCCCGACCGACGAGGCGGGCCTCGCGGCGCTCCGCACGCGGCTCGTCATCAGCGCCGCGCTGTCGCTGCCGGTGCTGCTGCTCTCGATGATCCCGGCGCTGCAGTTCGACGACTGGCAGTGGCTGGCCTGGAACCTCGCGACGCCGGTCGTGCTCTGGGGCGGCTGGCCGTTCCACCGCGCGACCCTCGTGAACCTCCGCCACGGCGCCACGACGATGGACACGCTCGTCAGCGTCGGCACGCTCGCGGCGTACGCGTGGTCGGTCTACGCCCTCTACTGGGGGCACGCGGGGATGACCGGCATGACGATGGGCTTCGACCTCGTCCCCGCGCGCGGCGACGGGCTCGGGCACGTGTACTTCGAGGTCGCGTCGGTCGTCGTGACCTTCCTCCTCGCCGGCCGCTACCTCGAGGGTCGGGCGAAGCGCC
>JALRCL010000593.1 GCA_023268575.1 Patulibacter sp. | reverse complement strand
GGGAGGCGGCGGCGCTGGAGAAGGACGGGGTCGAGCGCCATTTGCAGGAGGAGCTCGCGTCTCGCCCCGAGGCGGTCGAGCCGGGCCTCGCGCTCGTGCGCCGCGAGTGGCAGACCGACATCGGCCCGGTCGACCTCATGTGCCGCGACGCCGCCGACGGCTGGATCGCGGTCGAGATCAAGCGCGTCGGCACGATCGACGCCGTCGAGCAGCTCACCCGCTACCTCGAGCGCCTGCGCGAGGAGCCGGGCATGGCCGAGGTCCGCGGCGTGCTCGCCGCGCAGTCGGTGAAGCCGCAGGCGCGGACGCTCGCCGAGGCCCGTGGCCTCGGCTGGGTCGAGGTCGACCTCGCGGTCCTCCGGGGCGAGCGGCTGCCCGCCCTGACGCTCTTCGACTGAGGGCGCGCCCTCCTCCGGACGCGATCCGGGGGCGACGGGCCGCAACCACCCCGCCGCCTGCGTCGTACCCTGAGCAGATGGTGGAGGAGGACCCACGTCCGCGGCTGGGGTGGATCGATCCGCTCGTGGCCGACGAGCACCCGTCGCTGGCGCTGCTCTGGCTCGAGCTGCCGGTGCGCTGGATGCGCCGCAGCCCGCGGTGGATGCGCGACCGGCTGGCCACCCTGTCGGGGCGCGTCGACGGCGCCGCGGCGCTCGAGCTGCGCCGGCAGGACATCCCGGCGGCCTGGCGCGTCTTCTACCGCCACGTCGGCATCGACCCCGACGAGGACCAGACGCCGATCGAGGCCGCCTACCACGCGCGCCTGCGCTGGGGCGGGTTCCGCAGCCGGGGGATGCCGCGCGACGTCCTGACGGCCGCGCTCGTGGAGACCGGCGTCGCGCTCTGGGCCGTCGACGCCGACCGCACCGAGGGCGAGCTCGGCGTGCGGCTCTCCAAGCCGGGGGAGCTGCTCGGCGCGGGCCAGACGGAGGCGCCGGCCGGACGGCTCGTGATCGCCGACGACCACCGCGCGCTCGCGCCGCTGGGCGGCGAGCCGGCCGAGGAGCTCGCCGTCTCGAAGGGCTCGACCCGGGCGATCGTCTACGCGCTGCAGTTCACCGGCATCCCGTCGATGCACGTCCACGAGGCGTTCTGGACGGCGTCGGAGCTCCTGGGCCCGCCGGTCGCGGCGGATGCGGCGGTCGACGGGTGATCGCGGTGCGGATGCGGTGGTCCCCGCGGAACGGCGGTGCTACGGTCGGGACGCGGGCCGGCGGCGTCGGTCCGCGGAGGAAGGAGAGGATGACGTGCCGCTGACGCACCCACCCACCCCCTTGCCGTCCCTCGAGGCGGTCTCGGCCGCGGACGCCCGCCAGCAGCTCCGCGAGCAGATCGCGCGGCTCGAGCGCGAGCTCTCCGCAGCGCAGGCCGAGCGCTCGCGCCACGACATCTCGCCGCTCGTGCGGACGCGGACCCGCTCCCACGGGGCCCGGCTGCTGTCGCTCGGGCAGCTCGAGGAGATCCGCGACGCGCTCGTCGACGCCCGGTCGGAGATCGGCGACGCGAGCGCGGAGATCGAGGCGCGCCGCCTGCTGCTCGACGCGATGTGGGAGAACCCGCGCGCGTTCAAGGGCCGCAAGCTCACGAGTCGCGACCTCGGCGAGCCGGGCTGCCACGTCTACAAGGTGACGCCCGTGCTCGGCGTCGTCGGCCGGTTCACCGGCTGGTGGCGCGTGAAGGTCTCCTCCGGCTGCCCGTTAGCCCGGACGGCCGCGGCCGGTGCCGTCCGGTCCGACCGCGGCAGGAGGCCCCCCTCGTTCAGCGCCGGCGGCCCGTCGCGACGCTGAGGACCGTCGAGCGGTTGCGCGTCGCCGCGTCGTCGGCGGTGAGCCGCACGCGCACGCGCACGCCCGTTCGCGTGCGCGACGACGTCCGGACCGGGATCCGGATGGTGCGGGAGCGCTTCGCGCCGAACTTCCCGAGCTTCACCGTCCGGCGCAGGACGCGGACGCCGCCGTCCGCGCGCACCGCCAGGCGGACGTTCGTCGCCGCGCCGCGGCCGATGTTCATGACCTTCACCGCGACGCGCACCACCCGGCCGGGGCGGACCGTCGGCGGCTGCGTCATCCGCACCCGCAGCAGCGGCTTGCGGCGCTTGGCCGGGGTGACGTCGAGCATCCCGTAGTCGGCGTCGCCGCCGACCGACGGGGTCGACGCGATCCCGGGCGCGGTGAGCGTGCCGGCGACGCGCACGCCGAGGGCGGCCGGCAGCCCGAGGACCCGGTTGAGCTGCGTGCAGAACTGGCCGTCGCTGACCGATCCGGACCCGGCGCTCACCGCGACGGTCGCCGGGACCGGCTGCTCGCTGCGGGCCGCGAGCGTCACGGCCCCGCTGTCGAGGTCCAGCGCGCCGGCGTATCCGACGGGCGCGGCCGTGCCGCCGTCCGACGTGCGCGACGGGACCGAGACCGCCGCCGTGCCGAGCCGCAGGACGACGGCGGGGGCCCGGCAGACGACCGCCCCCTGGTGCTGGGACGCCGGCAGTCCGTCGAGGCGCACCTCGAGGTCGAAGGTCCCCCGCAACGCGATCGCGCGGCCCGCGCGGTCCAGCGTCCCGGTCAGCGGGCCGCCGGCACGCAGCGTGATCGTCGCGCGGCCGCTCGACGACCGCTGCTCGAACGTCGGCAGCGCGATGCCGGACGCGGGGATCGTCACCGTGCGCCCGTCGTCCTCGACGGTGCCGGTGAGGCGGCCGGTCGCCGGACCGCCCTGGTCGCGCACGCTGCCGACCGTGACGGTCGCCGAGGACAGGTCGATCCGCAGGGGCGTCGCCGCGTGCGCAGGCGCGGCGACGCCGAGCGCGAGGAGGGTGGTCAGGCCGAGGGTGGAGGTGCGTCGCATGGCTGCCGGGCGAAGGGGCGGGGACCCGGGTGGTCCCTTCCTGCCTCCGTTCGGCGGCCGGGGGCGCGACGGCGAGGGATCGGCGGCCGACTCGGCCAGCCGTCCACTCGCCGCCGCAGACGCGCTACCGGGTCAGGCGCAGGCGCACGCCGCTCGTGCGCGGATCCACGCCCTCGGCCCGGCTCGTGACGCGGACGAGCGGCCGGCGCGAGCCCTCGGCGGTCGTGCGGACCCGGAAGGTCACGGTGGCGCTGCGCTTCGCGCGCAGGCGCTTGATCGTCTTGCGCGGATTCGTCACCGCGACGGTGCCCGGGGCGGTCGCGGCGAGCTTCACGTTGCGGGCCTCGGCCGACCCGGTGTTCGTCACGCGCACGGTCACGCGCGCGGTGCGCCCGCGCCGCACGGCCTTCATGGTCGAGAAGCGCAGCCGCAGCCGCGCCGTGCCCTTCGGGCGGTAGGGGATCGTGCCCGGCGCGGAGACGACGCCGCGCAGCTGCATGCCGAGCAGCGCCGGCAGCTTCAGGTCGCTGGACAGGGTCGAGCAGATCTCGACGTCGCTGCGGCTGCCGCCGCTGGCGCTCGTGGCGACGAACGGGGGCAGCTCCGTCGCCCGCCCCGCCGCGAGCACCACGGCGCCGCTCTGGTTGTCGAGCGTCCCCGGGTAGACGATCGGCGCGGCGACTCCGAAGGTCGGGACGCTCACCGGTCCCGGCCCGAAGTCGAAGTCCAGCCCCGACCAGGCGCAGGTGACCGGCGCGGCCTTCTCGCTCGCCGGCAGGCCGGTGATCCGCGCGGTGCCGTCGAAGCGCCCGCGCATCGTCATCGTGCCCTTCGCGGCGTCGATCTCGCCGGACAGCGGGCCGAGCGCGGCGAAGGAGAAGCGGACGTCGGCGGTGCCCCAGCGCCAGCCGACCGCCGGCAGGCGGACGCCGGCCTGGGGCACGAGGAAGCTCTTGCCGTCGTCGGCGATGAGGCCGCCGGCGAGCACGCCGGTCGCCTGGGCCTCGGGGGTCTGCGGGGTCGTCGGGGGCATCCCGGCGATGTCGCGCGCGCTGCCGACCGAGAGCCGCGCCTCGTCGAGCCGCACGTCGATCGAGCCCGCGGCCTGGGCGGCCGCCGGGGCGAGCGCCCCGAGCAGGACCAGCCCGCCGATCGTCGTCGCCGCGCGTCGCGCGTGCCGCTGTCGTCGTCCCATCGTGTGCGCTCCCGCTCAGGGGCCCGAGGGGGTCCGGGCCGGTCCGCACGCTACCAACGGCACGTCGCGCGGACGCCGCTCGGCGGGGGGTCTGCGCGACAGTAGGCTGCGGCCGATGCGCGAGGTCGCCGAGGACGTCTTCCACCTGTCGCTGCTGCCGCGCGACGCCGTCAACGCCTACCTCGTCGGCGACGTGCTCGTCGACGCCGGGTACGCGGCGCTGGCCAAGCGCGTGCTGAAGGCCGTGCGCGGCCGCGCGGTGGCCCGACACGTGGTCACGCACGCCCACGTCGACCACGGCGGTGGCAGCCGGAAGGTCGCCGAGGCGCTGCAGGTCCCGGTGCTCGCCGGCGAGCGCGACGTCGCCGCCATGCGCACGGGCGAGATGGTCGTCGACCTGCCGGGGCTGCTCGAGAAGGTCGTCTCGCGCTACGGCCGGTTCCCGGGCGTGCCGCAGACCGAGCCGCTGGAGATCGGCAGCGAGGTCGGGCCCGGCTTCGTCGTGCTCGACACGCCCGGGCACAGCCCGGGTCACGTGAGCCTCTGGCGCGAGCGCGATGGCGTCCTGATCTGCGGGGACGTCGTGAACACGATGTCGCTGGCCACCACGCGGCCGGGGCTGCAGGAGCCGCCCGGGCTCTTCACCCCGGACGTCGCGCGCAACCGCCGGTCGATCCGCGAGATCGCGGCGCTCGAGCCGCGCCTCGTGCTCGCCGGCCACGGCCCGATCGTGCGCGATGCGGCCGCGCCGCTGGCGGCGCTCGCGGCGCGCTTGCCGCAGGCCTGAGGGCATCGGCGGGACGGATCACGTCCCGCCGTCCCGTAGCGGTGGCGGACGTGCGAGGCTGCCGGCATGGGGTCCGACACCACCGTCCGCACCGTCCGCCACGACGCGATCCTCGAGATCGCGATCGACCGGCCCGAGCAGCGCAACGCGATCGACAAGGCGACGGCGGAAGCGCTCGGGGCGGCCGTCATCGAGCTCGAGCAGGACGACGCGCTGGTGGTCGGCGTGCTGACGGGCAGCGGCGGCGGCTTCTGCGCCGGGATGGACCTCGGCGCGTTCGCCCGGGGCGAGCTGCCGCTGACCGAGCGCGGGTTCGCCGGCATGACGATCGGGCGCCCGGGCAAGCCCGTGATCGCCGCGGTCGAGGGCTTCGCCCTGGCCGGCGGTCTGGAGCTCGCGCTCGCGTGCGACCTCATCGTCGTCGCCCGCGACGCCCGCCTGGGGATCCCTGAGGTCAAGCGTGGCCTCGTCGCGGCCGGCGGTGCGCTGCGCCGCCTGCCCGAGCGGCTGCCGCTGGGCGTCGCCACCGAGCTGGCCCTCACCGGCGACCCCCTCGACGTCGACCGGGCGCACGAGCTCGGGCTCGTGAACCACGTCTCCGAGCCGGGCGCGGCGCTCGCCGACGCGCTGGCGCTCGCGGAGCGGATCGCGGCCAACGGTCCGCTCGCGGTCGCGGCGAGCCACGAGATCCTCCGGGCCGGCGTCGACTGGACCGAGGAGCAGTTCTGGGCCGAGCAGGGACGGATCGCCGGACCGGTGCTCCTGTCGCGCGACGCGCGCGAGGGCGCGCTCGCGTTCAAGGAGAAGCGCGCCCCGGTCTGGGAGCGCCGCTGAGTCGCGGCGCGCCGCGCGCCACCCCGGGTGCCGGTCCGCACGACGCCCTGTCGTCCGCGGCCGCTCAGGGGTCGACGGCGTGTCCGGGCGCGCGGGCGCCGAGACGCGGGATACGGTCGGAGCGTGCTCCTGCGCCCCGACGCACGCGTCACCGCTCCTTCGCCGCGGCCGACGCCGTCGACCGGCCGCCCTGGCGACCGGCGCGGTCCGGATGTTGTCCGTCGGGCCGCATGCGCGAGCGCCGCGACGGGCCATCCTCGTGCGAGGTTGCCCAGCGCTCGCTCAGTCCCCAGCGTCGAGAGGACCCCATGACCGGAACGGCCCCCGCGGCGGCCGACGCGCCGCCCGCCACCGACGACGCCGGGTCGATCCGGCTGGAGCGCATCACGAAGCGCTACGGCGACCAGGTGGTCATCGACGACCTGTCGCTCGAGCTCGAGTCGGGGGCGTTCTACGCGCTCCTCGGGCCGTCCGGCTGCGGCAAGACGACGACGCTGCGGATGATCGGCGGGTTCGAGACGCCGACCGTCGGCCGGGTCTTCTTCGGCGGGGGCGACGTGACCGGGCTGCCGCCGAACAAGCGGCCGGTGAACACGGTCTTCCAGTCCTACGCGCTGTTCCCGCACCTGACGATCGCGAAGAACGTCGCCTTCGGGCTCGAGCGCAAGAAGGTCGACAAGCACGAGGTCCAGCGCCGGGTCGGCGAGGTCCTCGAGCAGGTGCAGCTCTCGCACCTCGCCGGGCGCAAGCCGAGCCAGCTCTCCGGCGGCCAGCAGCAGCGGGCGGCGCTCGCCCGCGCCCTCGTCAACCGCCCCCGCGCCCTCCTGCTCGACGAGCCGCTCGGCGCGCAGTTTGAAAAATCGGAGTCCTTCCTGCCAGGCATGTCTGAATCGATCTGGCTGCCCGATTCGATGCAGGAGGCCATGGTGCGTGCAGGCCTCTCGGCCATGGATGCCAACCAGATCCTCGCCTAC
>JALRCL010000559.1 GCA_023268575.1 Patulibacter sp. | reverse complement strand
GGGTGGAGCGGTGGGTCGCCGCGGCGTGGGACACGGTGCGCACGCGCACGACCTTCGCCGACGGCTCGGTCGAGGACATGTTGAGCGAGCGACGTGGCGGCCGGTATCGCATCAGCGTGTACCGCTCGCGCGACAGGACGCTCACGATCGCTCCGTGGCTCCCGTTCCGGGGTCCGGAGACGCCGCCCGACCAGCTGGGCGTCGAGAACCTCGCCGAGTTCGCGCGCGCGGTGCGGGACGGTCGCGCCGAGGTCGTCGGGCGGACGACGGTCGACGGCGTCGCGGCCGTGCGGATCAAGCTCACCCGCGGCTCGAACGACGATCGCCGCATCTGGACGATCACCGAGGACGCCGATCCGGCGCGCCTGCTGCGGATCGACGAGCCGTGCCAGGGCGGCACGTGCCCGTCGGAGCGCTTCAGCGTCTACGAGACCCTGCCGGATCGTCGCGCGCTGCGGTTGCCGCGGCCGCCCGACACGAGGATCGTTCGCCCGCGCGTTCCGTAGCGTCATCCGCCGGGCGGTCGCAGGCGCAGCACCTGCACCATGTCGGGGCCGTGACCGGACGGAACCGTCGCCATCGCGTAGACCCCCGCGCGGGTCTCCGCCAGGCCGTAGTAGAGGGGGGTGGTCATCGGCGAGTCGATCCGCAGCGGCGCGCCGACGTCCGCGCCGCCTCGCCGATCGAGGCTGCGCACCCGGACGCGGGTGCGCAGCGCTCCCGCGTCCGGACGCTGGTCGAACTGCACGGCCCACGGCGCACCGGCGATGGCGTGCAGCTGACCCTGCTCGTTCCATCTCGGGTCGGCGGCGGCCAGCGACGTCGCGTGCCAGTCGCCACGGGCGAGCCGGAGGACCTGCCAGTCGACCGCAGGGCCGAGGTGGCGCAGGACGCCGACGTAGAGCACGCCGCCGGCGACGATCGCGCCCGCGGCGCTCGCGACGACGCCCCTCGGCTGCGGCGGGAGCGCGGGAGCGGCGACCCTCCACCGCGTACTGGTCGCGCAGGACAGGGTGGGGTGCGGGCGAGTCCCCGGATCGGCGGGCAGCGCGTCGTGCCACGCGCAGAGGCGGCCGCGGTGGCGTACCAGGAACGGGCGTTGCGCGCCTGCGGGGCTGCGCGGCGCGAGCTCGCCCCACGGGGCGCTCCAGCCTCGTGCGCGTCGCTGCGCGACGGTGACGCGCAACCGCGGGCGCTCGCCGATTCCCGAGCGGCGTTCGAGCACCGTCGTGGCGACGATCGGCGCGGAGGCCGATGGATCCGCGGCGGAGAAGCTTCCGCGCGGCCCCTCGCTGATCTGCCAGCGGCCCGCCCGGAGGCACCACAGCGTCAGACGCTCGCGACGCGCCGCCGCGACGCACGGCGCTCCGCGGTCGTCGACGATCTCCACGCGGGAGTCGCGATCGACCACGGCACGGCCGAGCGATCGCCACAGCGGTCCGTCGAGGCGACGGAGCGTGACCGTGCTCGCGGTCCGGCGGCGGATCACGGCTGCGACGTGGATCCGGCCGCCGATCGCGCGCATCGCGGCGCCGTCGAGCTGCGAGGAGGTCGTGCCGGGCACGATCGGCAGGGGCTCCCACGCGGATGCCGCGGCGGTGCCCGGTGATCGGACCACGGGACGAGCGTCGGCGTCGGCGCGCTCGCCGCTGGTGCCGATCGCGGTGCGGTCACAGGCAGCGAGACCGAGCAGCGCGGTGGCGACGGCCGTTCGGGCGGCACCCTTTCGGCCGCGGACCGCCGCGCGTCGGAGGACGCGCGGCCGCGGCGCCGTCACCAGCCGGCGAAGGAGCTGAAGCGGTCGTTGGCCGAGCCGCCGTCGCCCATCGTGCGCCCGGCGAGGTTGCTCTCGTACTCGCAACGAGAGACGGGGCCGTAGTACGCCCCGCCGCCGTTGGCGAGGTCGTGCCAGCGGGTGTCCCAGACGTCGTTGGTCGTGTTGTAGGACGAGACCTTGTTGTTGTAGGTCGACGAGTAGTTGAGCCAGATCCCTGGACCGGTCATGCCCTGCGTACCCGCCGTTCCACCCTTGTTCGCGCCGGTCCAGATCCGGGTGTCGACGTAGCGGCAGTCCGAGGCCACCGCGAGCCCGACGCTGCCGGTGGACGCCGCCTCGGCGTCGTACGCCGACGCGAGCGCCTCGCGGTCCGTGCCCGCCGGCACCGCCGCCCAGCCGGCGGGGGTCCCGCCGGCGCGCACCGTCGCGGCCTGGGAGTGCAGGTACGTCGCCTCCGTGCTGAAGCACGCCGTCGTGCCCTGGGCGTCGGGCGTCGCGGCGCAGATGGCCGAGCTCGTCACGACCGAGCCCTGCGCGGCCTGCCCGTCGAACGTGAACTCGGGGGCGTCGGCGAGCGCCGAGGCGGGAACGGCGAGCGCGACCGCGGACAGCAGCGCGGTGCCGGCGATTGAACGACGACGGGTCATGGAACGAACTCCCTTCGAGGGTCGGCTGCCGGCGGTGCGACAGCCCCTTGCGGGAGGGGCACGGTAGGTCCGTCGACGACCGCTGTCGCCCTGGACATCGGTTGTTACATGGCGCGCCGGGCATCGCAGGCCGAAGGCGGAGGCGCCGCGGACGCCGCGCGCCGGATCGCCGCAGATGCCCGATGGGGACGGGGATCCGGTCGGATCGGGCGTCGGTGTTACACGGCGCCGACCGCCTCGACGGTCCGTTCGTGCTCCCCGGACGGATCGACCAGCCGTGTTGACACCGCAGACCCCGACCGAGAGAGTCGCGACGAGCGGCGCGGCGACACGCGCGACGAGCCGCGCCAATCCCCCCCCGATTCGTGAGACGAGGATCCATGCCCGGAGGTGCTCCGATGACCGCGTCCCGTCGTCTCCGTCGCCCGCGACCGACCGCCGTCCTCCGGACGGGCGCGATGGAGCGACCGGCTCTGGCGCCGGGGCCGGGGCCGGGCGGACGGCCATCAACCGCCGCGCGGACGGGTCGGGAGGCGCGACGATGACCGTGCGGCGGCCCGGCCGGGCACGACCGTGGGGCCGGTGGTCGCTGGGGGCGACCTTGGTGCTGGTCGGGGCGGGCATCACGGTCCCGGCCGTCGCGCAACAGACGTCGCCCTCGGCTGGTGCGGCCGCCGTGCAGTCCGATCCGGTGCCAGGAGCCCCGGTTCCTCCCGCGGCGACCCCGGCACCCGCGTCCTCGCAGCGTCAGGGCAGCCCGGAGGTGCTGCGGCCGCCGCGTGCGCAGGCGCCGGCGCGGCGTCCCAAGTCCGATCGCGAGGCCTCGCGGCGCACGCACCGACGGGTCAGTCGGGCGCAGGGCTGGGCGCTCCTGCGCCAGGGTGCGGGGGAGGCGCTCGACGTCCAGCCGCTGCCGCCGGCGGACGCCGACCTGAAGCGGGTCGTGTCGGCGTACGCGGCGCAGGTGACCATTCCGCGCCCAGGAACGGGCAAGACCACCGGCGGCGTGTTCGTCTCGTCGGAGCCCTTCGCGATCCCGGGGCCGATGCGGACGAGCAGCGACCCCGCCACGGGCCACCTCGCCGACCCGTCGCTCGAGCGCGACGGGACGCGCTTGACGCAGAAGCGCGGCGTCCTGGACGTGTCGCTGCCGAGCGCCGCGTCGGGAACGGCACAGCTCTCCGAGGCGAAGGTCGGCGTCGGGCTGGACCTCGACGACCGGTCGGACGCTCAGCCGGCGCAGGCCACGGTCGAGGTCAAGGACGACGTCGCCTACTACGGCCCCGTGACGCCCGAGGTCGATCTCGCGGTGAAGGCGACGCCGACGGGCTTCGAGACCTATCACCAGCTTCGCTCGGACGAGGCTCCGGAGAGCATCGACCTGCCGATCACGCTGCCCAAGGGCGCCCGCCTGCGGGTGCTCACCGAGGCGCAGCGGCAGCTGGAGCGCAGCGATGTCGGGGCGGTCGTCGAGCGGGTCGAGGGCGACCGGACCGATCGCCTCGTCTCGATCTCCTTCCCCCTGGCCACCGACGACGACGGCGTCTCGGTGCCGGCGTCCTTCGAGCGGGTCGGCGAGGACGTGCTGCGGATCGCGGTCCCGCACCGGGATCGCGATCTCGCGTACCCGATCCGGGTCGATCCGACCTTCTCCCAGGACTACGAGACGCTCGGTGCCTCCGGCCAAGGGGCCACGGGGATGCGCGTCTTCAACGGCGCTCCGGGGAAGTTCGACCTGCGCGGCGGCGGGTTCCTCGGGACCTACGGGCTGCACATCCTCGCCAACCAGGGGAGCGGCTACCCGCTGTACGGGCAGGCGGCGTTCACGATCCCCGGGCAGGCGCAGCCGACCGGTCCGTCGACGCTGAGCTCCACGGGCGCCTGCCGGGTGGCTTCTACGGCTGGGGCACCGGCCGCGACCGCGAGACCGGCCGGAATTACGTCCGCAAAGCCCAGTACCAGTTCGGCTGGGACTGGGGTCCGCACCTGGCAACCTGC
>JALRCL010000532.1 GCA_023268575.1 Patulibacter sp. | reverse complement strand
CCCTTGATGTGCTTGGCGATCTCGGTGTAGCGGCCCGGGTTCTCGGCGACCGAGCGCTGCAGCAGGCCGAGGAAGATCTGGAACTCCTCGGACTCCCCGGTCGAGGGGTCCGGCACGGCGCCCGCGGCCTCGAACTCGACGCCCTTGTGGATGAGCATCGTGGCGTCGCCGCCGTCGTCCAGGATCATGTTCGCCGGCGCGTCGGCGGGCCAGTCGGCCACGGCGCGCTCGGTGCACCACCAGTACTCCTCCAGCGTCTCGCCCTTCCAGGCGAAGACCGGGATGCCCTGCGGGTCCTCGGGGGTGCCGTTCGGGCCGACGGCGACGGCCGCGGCGGCCTGGTCGTCGGTCGAGAAGATGTTGCAGGAGACCCAGCGGACCTCGGCCCCGAGCGCGACGAGCGTCTCGATCAGGACGGCGGTCTGCGTCGTCATGTGCAGCGAGCCGATGATGCGCGCGCCCTTGAGCGGCTGGGCGTCGGCGTACTCGGCGCGGGTCTGCATCAGGCCGGGCATCTCGTGCTCGGCCAGCTCGATCTGCTTGCGGCCGGCGGCGGCCAGCGACAGATCCCGGACCTTGAAGTCGTTCTTCTGGAGGACGGTGCTCATCGGGTCTCCTCGAGGGTCGTGTCGCGACGTGCGGCCTCCGCCAGCAGTCGCTCGTGCTTGTCCTGCTCCCACGCCAGCCAGTCGTCGGCGTCGACGTGCTCCGGACGCGCGGGCTGGGTCAGCAGCCACGCATCGACCTCCCCGCGCAGCGCGTCGTCGCGCTGCAGGCGGAGGGCGAACCCGACGTCTCCGAGCCCGAGGTCGTGACCGTCCAGCAGCTCGCGCAGGGTGCGCAGCCGCTGCAGCTCACCGGCTCCGTACAGGCGGTACCCGCCCGGGGAACGCGGCGGCTCGACGAGTCCGAGCTCCTCGATGTAGCGGAGCATCCGCGGGGTCCAGCCCGTGGTCTCCGCCGCCTCGTTGATCGTCAGGGCGTCCATGAGGACGGCGGAACCTTACCACGACCTTGTCAAGGTTTGGCGGACCCGGTCGGCGACCGTCGCGCGGGCCTCGGTGCCGGGGAACCGGCCACGGCCGCCGACGGGCGACCGCGGGAGGGCCCGGCGAGGGCCGGCAGCTCCGGGCGAGGCCCGGCAGCGCGTCCGGCCGGACCGACCGCACGCGGATCGGACCGGCGACCGCCTACCGTGCTCCAGGTGCCGTCGTCCCGCTCACGCCCCGAGCGCCTGCCGCTGGCGATCGTCGCGTTGGCGGCGTGCACCTTCGCGTTCGGCACCGCGGAGTTCGCGATCATGGGCGTGCTGCCCGAGGTCGCCGCGGGGTTCGACGTCTCGATCCCGACCGCGGGCCACCTCATGTCGGCGTACGCGATCGGCGTCGTCGTCGGCGCACCGCTGCTGACCGCGGCGGGCACCCGCCTGCCCCGCCGACGGCTGCTCGTGCTGCTCATGGGGTGCTTCACCGTCGGCTCGGTGCTCTCGGCCGCCGCACCGAGCTACGGGTGGATGCTCGTCGGACGCGTCGTCACGGCCCTGCCGCACGGCGCCGTGATGGGGATCGGCGCGGTCGTCGCCACCCAGCTCGTGCCGCCCCACCGGCGGGCGGCGGCGATCACCGGGGTCTTCCTCGGGCTGACGATCGCGAACGTCGCGGGCGCCCCGCTGTCCACGGCGCTCGGGCAGGCCCTCGGCTGGCGCTCGACGTTCTGGCTGCTCGTCGGCGTCGGCGCCGTGAGCATGGTCGCCGTCGCGCTGCTCGTCCCGGCCGGACCGCGACCGGCCGGCGCCTCGCTGCGCGGCGAGCTGCGCACCCTGCGGCGACCGCGGGTGGTGCTGCTGCTCGGCACGACCGTCGTCGCGTTCGCCGCCGTCTTCGCGAGCTACGGCTACGTCGCGCCGCAGGTCACCGACGTCGCCGGCCTGCCGGAGGGCGCGACCGTCTGGGTGATGGCGACCTTCGGCATCGGCATGACCGCCGGCAACCTCCTGTCGGCGCGGCTCCAGGGCGGACCGCTCGGCCGACGGCCGCGCGTCCTGGTGACCGGCGCGCTGCTCGCGCTCGTCGGGGCGCTCTCGGCGCTCATCGGCCTCGCGCACGGCGGCGTGACGATCTTCGTCGGGATGGGGCTGCTCGGCGTCGTGGTCTTCGTCGCCGTGCCGATCATCCAGGCGCGCGTGATCGAGCTGACCCACGACGCGCCGACGCTCAGCGCGGCGAGCGTCCATGCGGCCTTCAACACCGCCAACGCGATCGGGCCGCTGCTCGCCGGTCTGGCGATCGACGGCGGCCATGGGGTGGCGTCGGTGAACGTCGTCGCGCTCGGGCTCGCGCTGACCGGCCTGCTGCTCTGGCTCGGCGGCCTCGGCGTCGTCCGCCGGATCGAGGCGCGGCCGGTCCCGGCCTGACGCCGGGTCGCACGCCGTCCGGCGCTCGCCGTCCCGTCCGGCGATCGGCGCTTCGCACGGGGGATCCGACGGGTGCCCGTCGTCGGGGCCCTCCGCCGCCGCGGGCGCTGGCTCGCGCGACCCGGCCCGGCCGTTCGCGGCCGATCGGGAGCGCCGCTTGCGTCCCGGCACCCGGGGGTAGCGTCCCTCCGTGCGCCCCCCACGCCCGCTCCGTCCCCTCCCGCTCGCGGCCGCGCTCTGCGCCGCCGCGACGCTCCCGTCCACCGCGACCGCCGACGGGCCGCCCGTCGCCACCGGCTCCGGTGGCGCCGTCGCCTCCGTCGACGCGAACGCGACGAGGGCCGGCCTCGCGGTCCTGCGCGCCGGCGGCAACGCGGTCGACGCCGCCGTCGCGACGGCCGCCGCCCTCGGCGTGACCGAGCCGTACTCCGCGGGCGTCGGCGGTGGCGGCTACCTCGTGCTGTGGGACGCCCGGCGCAAGCGGGCCGTCACGATCGACGGCCGCGAGACGGCGCCGCGCTCCCTTGGCCCGCGCGGGTTCCTCGATCCCGCGACCGGGAAGGCC
>JALRCL010000562.1 GCA_023268575.1 Patulibacter sp. | reverse complement strand
GCCGGCGTCGCCATGGGCCTGATCCTGGAAGATGACGGCAAGTATGCCGTGCCGACCGACATCCTGGGCGACGAGGACCACCTCGGCGACATGGACTTCAAGGTCGCCGGCACGTCGGAGGGCATCACCGCCCTCCAGATGGACATCAAGATCACGGGCGTGACGTTCGACATCCTGCGCGACGCGCTCGCCCAGGCCCGCGACGCCCGGCTCGAGATCCTCGGCAAGATGGCCGAGGTCATCGAGGGCCCGCGCGAGGAGCTGTCGGTCTACGCGCCGCGGATCCTCAGCCTGAAGATCGATCCCGAGAAGATCGGCATGGTCATCGGCAAGGGCGGTGAGACGATCCGCGGCCTGCAGGAGGAGTTCGAGGCCCAGATCGACATCTCCGACGACGGCACGGTCAACGTGTACTCGTCCTCGGGCGAGAAGGGCGACGCCCTCGTGCAGCGCCTCTCGGCGATGACGCGCGACGTGGTCCTCGGCGACGAGTTCGAGGGCAAGGTCGTGAAGACGACGACCTTCGGCGCGTTCGTCGAGCTCATCAAGGGCACCGACGGCCTGCTGCACATCTCGAACGTCTCCCCGGGCAAGCGCGTGGAGACCGTCGACGAGGTCCTCAAGCAGGGCGACGTCATCCAGGTCCGCGTCGCCGAGCTCGACCGCGAGCGCGGCCGCATCGGCCTGCGCCTCGCCGACGACCCCGACGTCGCCGGCAAGACGGTCGAGGAGCTGCAGGCGCTGTCGGCGGCGAAGTCCAACGGCGGCGGCCGTCGCGAGCGTCGCGACGGCGACGGCGGCGGCCGCGAGCGCGGCGGCCGGGACGGGGACCGCCCGCGGCGTCGCCGCGACCGCGACCCCGAGCGGTCGCGGTAGGACCGATGGCGGAGGAGCGCCCCGGCGGAGCCTCCGCCGCGACGGTCACCCGGCTCCCGTCCGGGGTGACCGTCGCCACCGAGGCGATCGACACTGCGCTGTCGGTCGCCACGGGCGTCTGGATCGGCACCGGCGCGCGCCACGAGCGCGACGCCGAGGCCGGCCGGGCCCACCTGCTGGAGCACATGCTGTTCCGCGGGACCCGGAGCTTCGCGTCGGTCGACATCGACCGCCGCTTCGACGCCCTCGGCGGCGATCTCAACGCGGCGACGAGCCGCGACGAGACGGCCGTCGTCGCGCGGGTCCTCGCCGAGGAGCTGCCCGACGCGTTCCCCGTGCTCGGCGAGATGGCGACCGAGCCGCTGCTCCAGGACGCCGACCTCGAGCTCGAGCGCCGGATCGTCCTCGAGGAGATCGCGATGATCGAGGACGACCCGGAGGAGCTCGTCTTCGAGCTGCTGCCGCGCGCCGTCTTCGGCGACCACGCGCTCGGCCGTCCCGTCATCGGCAGCCCCGCCGTCGTCGCGGGCACGAGCGGCGACGAGCTGCGGGCGTTCCACGCGCGCCACTACGGCGCCGACCGGATCGTCGTCGCGGCCGCGGGTGCCGTCGACCACGAGCGCCTCTGCGCGCTCGCCGAGCGGCTCGTGCCGCCGGCTCCGGCAACGGGTCCCGACGACCACGACCCCGGCGTCGCGGGGCCGAGCGCCCCGAGCGTCGTCTTCCGCCGCCGGGACACCGAGCAGGTGCAGGTGGCGATCGCCGGCCGCGGGCCCGCGATGGGCGACGAGCGGCGCTTCGCGCTGCGCGTCCTCGACACGATCCTCGGCGGCACGCCGTCCTCGCGCCTCTTCCAGGCCGTGCGCGAGGAGCGCGGCCTCGCGTACGCGGTCTCGACGTTCGACGACCAGCACCGCGGCGGCGGCCTGGCGGGCGTGTACCTCGGCACGCGCGCCGACAACCTCGGCGAGGCGCTGTCGGTCGTGGGCGACGAGCTGGCGCGGATCCGCGAGGAGCCGGTCGGCGACGACGAGCTCGAGCGGGCCAAGCAGCACGCCCGGGCGCGCGTCCTGCTGGCGCTCGAGTCGACTCACGCGCGCATGCACGTGCTCGGTCGGGCGGTGCTCCACGGCCTGCCGCTCTGGGCGCCGGCGGAGATCGCCGCGCGGATCGACGCGGTGACCGCCGACGAGGTCCGCGCGCTCGCCGGCGACCTCTTCGCGCCCGACGCGCTGAGCGCCGCCGGCGTCGGCCCGGACGAGGACGCCTTCCGGAGCGCCCTGACGCCGGTCGCCGGCCCGCTGACGGTCGCCTGACGTTCGTCGCCACGCCGACGCCGGCCGGATGCCGATCGCCCGAGGCGCGTCCCGGTCGGTTGGCCGGCCGCGCCCGTCGCTCGTCCGGCGACGCGCCTGCGGGGT
>JALRCL010000467.1 GCA_023268575.1 Patulibacter sp. | reverse complement strand
TTTTCTCGATCGTTCAACTGAAGCTGACCGTCGACGATCACCGCCGATCGATCCCAGGCCACCATGCGCCGCCCTTTGGGATTCACATACGACAAGCCTGTACCATCATCGGCACAGGTCGCTTTCAGCAATTCCTCGCCTTGCACCGTCAGACAGACAGACTGGGCTTCATCGAAATAGCGTAACGGAGGCATCGGCACCGGCAACCACGTAATCTGATGCGAGCGGGAAGGATCCATGAAGAGCGCGATGGGATCTCCACCGGACGGAGCCTGCGCGGTAAAGAAACTGCTGAAGAGCCGAAACGCCGCTTCCGACGGATAGGTGGGAATGCCGCGATAGCGTAAGGGACGCGGACTGGGCTGCCCCTCGTTCTGGTCATCATAGAGACCGCGAATCAATTCAAATGCCGCCGACCCGGTACCCGGCAGAAGCGATTTGAAGAGTTCGACGACGGGATCGTCTGGACGCCGACCGGCGTGGCGTGCGGTGCCGATGCGGTCGTCGCGCTGGCCCAGCCGCGCGGCCCGTTCCTCGCCGGCCTGCCGCACGACGACCGCGGCTTCGTCCCGGTCGACGACGCCGGCCGGGTCGCCGGCGCCGTCGACGTCTGGGCGGTCGGCGACAGCACCGACCACGAGGTCAAGCAGGGGGGCCTCGCCGTCCAGCAGGCCGACGTGGCCGCCGCCGACGTCGTGCGACGGCTGGGGGTGCAGGACCCGCTGCCGCCGCCGTCGCGGACGACGACCCTGCGGGCGGCGCTGCTGGACGGCCGCGGCACCCTCTACCTGCGGGCGGAGCACGACGGCGCCGGGGCCCACTGGCGCACGATCACCTCGCGCGAGGCGCTGTGGTGGCCGCCGGCGAAGATCGCCGGTGGTCACCTCGCCGGCTACCTGGCCGAGCGGGAACCGGTCGCCTAGCCGGGCTCAGGCCTCCGCGAGCGGCAGCGGCCCGCGGGCCAGCGGCAGGCGCGCGTCGAGCACCGTGCCGCTCTGGGGGCCGGCGCGCAGCGACAGCGTCCCGCCGGCCAGCTGGACGCGCTCGCGCATCCCGGTCACCCCGAATCCGCGGCGGCCGTCGAGCCGCTCGTGGTCGATCCCGACGCCGTCGTCGCGGACGGTCACGCGCAGCGCGCCGTCGTCGGTCAGGACCTCGATCGCGGCCCGCTCGGCGTGGGCGTGCTTGACGACGTTCGTCAGCGCCTCCTGCACGATCCGGTAGACCGCGGTCTCGACGTCGGCGTCGAGCCGGGCGCCGGGGGCGACGGCGTCCTCGAGGTCGACCGCGACGTCGATCGAGAGCCCGGTGCTGGCGCCCACGTCGCGCGCGAGGCTCTCGATCGCCGGGGCCAGGCCCAGCTCGTCGAGCGTCGCCGGCCGCAGCTCGGTGATCAGCGTCCGCAGCTTCTGGATCTCGAGCGAGATCTGGTCGACGACCTCGCGGACCGCATCGCCCAGGCCGCCGTCGTCCGCCTGGCGCAGCGCCGAGGAGAGCCGCACCTGGAGGCCGGCGAGGCCCTGGAGCGTCTCGTCGTGCAGCTCGCGCGCCCACCGGCGACGCTCGCGCTCGGAGCTGTCCAGGGCGTCGCGCAGCCGCTGCTCGCCGACGGTCCGCGCGGTGGCGACCGCCGTCGCCGCGCTCGCCGCGACCGCCACGAGCGTGGCCTCGTCGCTCGCGGTGAACGCCGCCTCGTCGTCGCCGCCGAGCCGGTCGAAGGCCGCGAGCACCCCGAGCCCGTCGCCGCGGAAGGTCAACGGCACCAGCAGCGCCGACGCGGCCTCGCGCACGCCGAAGCGCTGGGCCGGGATCCGCAGCTCGCCGGCCGGGATCCGCAGGGGGTGACCGCTCGTCAGGACCTGGCCGGCCGTCGCGTCGTCGATGGCGAGGCGGAGCTCGTCGATCCCGCGGTCGATCTCGCCGGCGACGGCGGCGGTGGTCAGGTGGTCGCCGTCGGCCAGCAGGACGACCATCGCCCGGGCCTCGATCAGCGCCCGGCCGCGCTTGGCCACCAGCTCGAGGACCCGGTCCAGCTCGGTCTCGGTCCCGATCGCCCGGGCGATCGCGGTCGCGGTCGCGAGGCTCCGGTTCGCCCGCTGCAGCTCGTCGTGGCGGCGTCGGACGCCCTCGTAGAGCCGTGCGTTCTCGACCGCGACCGCCGCCCAGTCGGCGAGGATCCCCAGCGCCTCCTCGTCGTCGGCGGTGAAGGCGCCGCCCTCCTTCTCGGTCAGGTACAGGTTGCCCCAGGCCTCGCCGCGGACGACGATCGGCGTCCCGAGGAAGGTCGTCATCTCGGGGTGCCCGGCCGGGAAGCCGTACGACTGGGGGTGGTGGTGCAGGTTCGGCAGCCGCAGCGGCTCCGGCTCGCGGATGAGGACGCCGAGGAGCCCCCGGCCGTGCGGCAGGTCCCCGATCGCCCGGTGGGTCGGCTCGTCGACGCCGCGGGTCAGGAAGCGGGCGAGGTGCTCGCGGTCGCCGTCGAGGATGCCGAGGGCGGCGTAGCGCGCCCCGGTCAGCTCCTGGGCGGCGCTGAGGACCTCGTCGAGCAGGGTCTCCGGATCCAGCTGCTGGACCAGGCTGCGGCCGACCGCGATCAGGCGGCGCAGGCGGGGTTCGTCGAGGGTGGCGTCCTCCATCGTCCGACGCCCGGTCGCCGGGACCGGGGGCGCGACGATTCTCGCCCTTCGGCGACCTCCGCGCCACCCCGCCGCTCCCCCGTCGCGCACGGGGGGCGGCTCAGCCGGCGGCGGCCGCGCCGCCGGCAGGGGCGGGCGCGGTCGCGGCGGCGGGCGCGACCGGGTGCGCCGGGACGACGACGACCGGGCAGGTCGCTCGCCGGACGACGTGGCTGGAGACGCTGCCCAGCAGCAAGCGCAGGAGCGGGCCGTTGGGTCGCGCGCCGAGGACCAGCAGGTCGACCTCGCGGCTGAGGGCGAGGATCTCGCGGACCGGGTCGCCCTCGTGCAGCCGTCGTCGGATCCGCGGCACCCCGTGGACGGCGCGCAGCGCCTCGCTCGTCAGCTCGCGCGCCCGCGCTCGCGGCGCGCCGTAGTCGCCGGGCGGCCCGAACGTCGCGTCGACGTGCCGGGTATCGATCACCGACAGGACCGTCAGCGCGGCACCCCGCCCGGCGGCGAGCTCGCCGGCGACCGCGACCGCGCGACGACCGGTCGCGGTGCCGTCGAAGGCGACGCCGATCCGGCCGGACTCCGCGGCGGTCGTCGGTGGTGCGACCGCGACGGCGCACGGTGCCTGGTGGAGGGTGGCTTCGGCGTCGCTGCCGAGGACGGCGCGGCCGACGCCGTGGCGCCGGCTCGCTCCGACGACGATCAGGTCGCACAGCGTCTCGACGGCGACGCGCCGCAGCCCTGCGGCGACGCTCGTCGC
Source organism: Patulibacter sp. (assembly GCA_023268575.1). GTDB lineage: Bacteria > Actinomycetota > Thermoleophilia > Solirubrobacterales > Solirubrobacteraceae > Patulibacter. Next base: position 322 of record JALRCL010000467.1, on the reverse strand, counting down.
CACCGGCGCGACGTACTCGGCGTCCGGTCGCGGCCCGAGGACCGCGCGCGCCTCGGCGAGGACCGCGGCGCCGTCGTCGCGCTCGCCGCCGCCGATCGCAGCGCGCTCGGGCAGGGCGTCGTGCCGCCGCTGGCAGCGGTGTCGAATGCCGTCTACAACGCACTCGGCCGCCGGTTCTATAGCCTGCCGATGTCGCCGCCAAAGGTTCTGGCCGAACTCGATCGAGCCAAGTGACGCGCCGCAAAGATTCTTCGGCCGTCGCGCGCTTCAGGCGCCAGGAATGACAACTCAGTCACGGAGAAGCTCTCTCCACGGCCAGCTG
>JALRCL010000300.1 GCA_023268575.1 Patulibacter sp. | reverse complement strand
GGCCTGCGTGAGCGCAAGAAGCAGCGCCGCCGCGCGACGATCGCGGCCGCGGCCCTGGAGCTCTTCGACCGGCAGGGGTTCGCCGCCACGACGATCCCGCAGATCGCGGAGGCGGCGGATGTCGCGCCGCGCACCGTGTCCTCGTACTTCCCGGCGAAGGAGGACCTGCTCTTCCCCGACGCGGCCGACGAGCGCGAGCGGTTGGAGCGACGGCTGCGGGAGCGCGCGCCGGGCGAGCGCGCCGCCGAGGCGCTGCGCGCCTGGATCGTCGACGAGATGCCCACCTGGCGGGCGCAGGAGGCGCAGGCCCTCGCGCGCCAACGCGTGATCGCCGCCGATCCTGCGCTGCAGGCGGTCGAGCAGGAGCTCATCGCGTCGATGGAGCGCGTGTTCGCCGCGGCGATCGCCGACGACCTCGGGGTCGCCGGGGACGCGCTCGAGGCGCGGATGGCCGCCGCCGCCATGCTCGCCGTCTTCGACGTGCTCGGCGCGGACCACAAGGAGGCGCACGAGTGCGCGCCCGAGACGGTCGACTGGGACGCCCTGCTCCTGCAGCTCGACCGCGCCCTCGCGTTCGTCGACGCGGGCATCCAGGCGCTGCGCGAGGGCTGAGCCGCGCCGCCGGCGTCGAGCCGGCCGGCCGTGAACGCCGACCTGCCCGGCCGTGAACGCCGGCCCGCTCGGGCGGGCGCAGTCGATCGCCCGGACTTCCGCGGGTCGGCTCGATAGCGTTCCCCGGGTGTCCAGCACCCCCGCAGCGGCCACCGGGCCTGATCTCGGGGGCCTGCCGAACGGCCGCGTCCCGCGCGCGCTCCGCGAGGAGCAGCTCCTCGACACCGCGCTGAGCCTCTTCGCCGCGAGCGGCTACGAGGCGACCTCGATCGTCGACATCGCCGCCGCGGCGGCGGTCACGCGTCCCGTCGTCTACCGCCACTTCGGATCGAAGGACGGCATCTACCTCGCCTGCCTGCGCCGGGCGCGCAGCGAGCTCGACGAGCGCCTCGCCTCCGCCGTCGCACCCGAGACCGACGCCGAGCAGCGGCTCCGCGCCGGCATCGCCGCGTACTTCTCGTTCGTCGAGGAGCACGGGCGGGAGTGGGACGTGCTCTTCGGCGGCGGGATGCCGAACGACGGCCCGGCGGCCGAGGGCGCCAACGAGATGCGCCACCGGACCTCGGCGCTGCTCACCGGCCTGCTCAAGGCCTCGGCGCCCGACGTCGACGCCCAGCGGCTCGAGGTCTTCGGCAGCGCCCTCAACGGGATGGGCGTCGAGCTCGCTCGCTGGTGGCGCCGGCATCCCGACCTCACCCGCGACGAGATGGTCGAGCACTACTTCGCGCTCTGCTGGGACGGCCTGCGGGTCTACGTGCCGTAGCTCGGCCGCCAGCGTCCTCGGGAGCACCGCCGAGGTGCCGTGGCGGGGCGACGGGCGAGACCGCGTCCGTCGATATCCTCCCCGGACGGGTCGCGAGGCCCTGGTGTGCCGGGAAGGCTGGTCGGCGTCGCTGACGCTGCCTGCCCGAAGGCTCCCGCCCCGTGTCCCTCCTCACGACCCGTCCCCCGCTGCTCGTCCGACTGCGCGACGACCGCGGGGCCGCCGCGCTCCTCCTCGTCGCGGTGCTCGTCGCCCTCGTCTGGGCGAACACCCCTGCGCGCGACGCCTACGCCGACCTGTGGGGGAGCGAGCTGCGCATCGGGGTGGGCGACGTCGCCATCGCGCTCGACCTGCGGCACTGGGTCAACGACGGCCTCATGGCCCTCTTCTTCCTCGTCGTCGGGATCGAGATCAGCCGCGAGCTCCAGGTCGGGGCGCTGCGGCACCGCCGGACCGCGGTGCTGCCGGCGATCGCGGCGCTGGGCGGGATGATCGTGCCGGCCCTGCTCTACGCCGCGTTGAACGCCGGTGGGCCGGGCGGGCACGGCTGGGGCATCGTCATGGCCACGGACATCGCGTTCGTCGTCGGGCTGCTCGCGG
>JALRCL010000263.1 GCA_023268575.1 Patulibacter sp. | reverse complement strand
TCGATCGGCGCCCAGCGCGTGGCCGCCGACGCAGGGGTGGCGAGCAGCGCGACGGCACCGGTGGTGACGACGACGCCGGCGATCGCGCGGCGCGCGCGGCGGACGAGGGGGAACGACATCGGCGCCAGCCTAGAGCGCCGTGCCCGCGACCGTCGAGGGTGTCGCTCGGTCGCCCCCCGGCCGGTGGGCGCGGGCGCGGGAGGGTCAGGCGGCCTGGCCGCCGAGGAGGCGCACGAACCGCTCGATGCGGGCGCGCTCCTCGTCGCTCAGCGGGCCGTCGGCGGCGACGAGCAGGGTCATCGGCGGGCGCGCGGTGGCCCAGGCCTCCGCGTCCGCGGAGAACGAGGGCGCGACCCACACGAGGGCGAGATCGCCGGCGTGGGCGATCACCGTCTGCTCCTGGAGCTCGCGGGACGGCTCGTTGCGCACGACCGAGATCGAGGTTGCGTCGAGCGCGCGAGCCACCGCGTTGATCGCGGGCAGGCCGTCGTCGTCGACGAGCACGGCGACCTCGCCCCCGGCGGTGAGGAGGTCGCGCGCCCAGCCGGCCGGGGCGCTGTTCAGCGCGCCCGGCACGCAGACGAGGCGGAAGACGGTCGAGGCCACGGCGACACCGTAGCCAGAACCGCGGTCGATCGCCCGGCCGCGAGCCGGCTCGGGTCTCCGCCGCCCGGGGCACGGACCACCACGCCCGGGGACGGGCGAACGACGCGACGGCCGCGTCCGGCCGCGCCGGGGGAGGGCCGGCGACGTCGCTGCCGTCGAGAGGAGCGATGCGTCGCGGAGCGCCCGTCGCGGCGATGGCCTCCGTCAGCTGCGGGCGATCGGCGCGACGGTGGCACCGGTCAGCGCGACGAGGTCCGCGGGCGCGAGGGCGATCTCGAGCCCGCGACGCCCCGCGCTGACGCAGACCTCGTCGTGCGCCGTCGCGGAGGCGTCGACGATCGTCGGCATCCGTCGCCGCTGACCGAGCGGGCTGATGCCGCCGGTGACGTAGCCGGTGAGCCGCTCGGCGGCGGCGGGGTCGAGCATCGCGGTGCGCTTGCCGAGGGCGCGGAGGTCCAACGAGCCGGCGACCGGCAGGACGCAGACCGTCGGTCGGCCGTCGCGGTCGACGAGCAGGGTCTTCAGCACGCGCGCGGGGTCGATCCGCAACGCCGATGCGGCCTCCGCGCCGTAGGACGCGGCCCGTGGGTCGTGCTCGTACTCCAGGACGCGGAACGCGATCCCCGCGGCCCTGGCCGCCCGGGTCGCGGGGGTGTCCGTACCCGCCATCGGCGGGACTCTAGGCCGCTGCGCCACGGGAATGCGGGTGGACGCCGTCGATCGCCTCGCGCTCCGGGGCCGACCGCGACTCGTTCACCCGTCGAGGGTTTCGTGAGAACCGGCTCGATGTCGCGCCGGACGCCTCTAGACTGCGCCGACGGTACGACCAGGGCCGCCGCGAACCGCGGGCACCATGCCCCGCGGCCGCCGCGAGGCGGCACGAGCCATCCCCCAGGAACACCACGGAGAACCGATGCTGAAGACGACGATGATGCGGCGCACCGTCGTGCCGCTGCTGACCGCGGGCGCGATCGCCGGTGGCGTGGCCGCACCGGCCAACGCGATGCAGAAGGGCCTCGAGGACGACTCGATGGTCCTGTCCGACAACGCCGCCACCCGCGCGGCGTTCTGGTCCGCCGCGAAGGAGGCCCGGGTCAAGGTCGTCCGCGTGGTCCCACGGTGGGATCCCGGCGCCAGCCAGGTCGATCCGGTGACCGTCACCCGCGTCAGCCGCGCGATCGACGAGGGCCGGGCCGCGGGCGCGAAGCTCCTCATCGGCCTCTACCAGGGCAACTTCCGCGGCAAGAGCGCGAGCTCGAAGGTCTCCTCGACCTTCCAGAAGAACTACATCTGGTACTTCCAGTCGCTCGCCTCCGCGATCAAGGACAAGCCGGTCTACGGCTACCTCACCTGGAACGAGCCGAACTACGGCACCACCTGGCCGCAGAAGCGCGCCAAGCAGTGGCCGGCGTTCTCCAACCGGGTGTACAAGGCGCTGAAGAAGTCCGACAAGGGCGCGAAGGTCTTCGTCGGCGAGACGGCCCCGAACGTCCGCAACGCCACCGGCAAGTCGTCGAACCCGGGCGCGTTCTTCCGCACCGCGCTCTGCCTGAAGAGCAACTACAAGCCGTCCTCGAACTCGAAGGCGTGCCGCACGAAGCTCCTCGGTGACGGGTTCACCCTCCACACCTACGACTTCGACTACGCGCCGACGAAGAAGCCGTCGAAGTCGCGCAAGGACTGGTGGGTCCACGGCAACCTCACCGAGATCAAGAGCCAGCTGAAGAAGCTCGTGAAGGCCAAGCGCCTGAGCTCGACGGCCGCGCGGAACATCCACATCTCCGAGTTCGCCTACCGGACCGAGGCGCCGAACAACAAGTTCAGCCAGGCGACGGTCGCGAAGTACACGAAGAGCGCCTGGAACTCGGCGAAGAAGGCCGGGATCAAGTCGTTCACCTGGTACATCCTGCGCAACCCGGCCAACCCGGCCGACAACTTCCGTTCGGGCCTCCAGAGCTCGACCGGCACGCCGTACCCGGTCTGGAACACGTTCAAGGCCCTGAAGTAGCTCGACGACGGACCGACCCGGCGGCGCCCGCCGCCGGGGTCGCCGCACGGCCCGCCGATCCTCGCGACCGGCGGGCCGTCGTCGTCTTCGGGCGTCCCCGACCGGCTGTCGCGCGTCCGGGGCGGCCACGATCCGGGGGTCGCGGTCCGTGCGCTCGTCGGCGACCGGCTCGCGAGCCGGCGGAGGACCGGTACCCCGCGGCGCGGGCGCACGGACGCCGCCGGGGCGGGACGGTGGTCGCCGTTCCGCTCCAGCGGGCCAATCGGCCGGCCCGCGGCAGGCGCGACCCTGGATCGGGATGGGTGCACCGACCACCGCACGTCTCGCCGATCGCGTCGCCGGGCGGCCTGCCGCCAGCGCGTCGCCGGTCGCGACGGCGGGCGACCGCGACGGCCGCCGCCGCCGGATCGCCGTCGTCCTCCCCGGGGGCGGGGCGCGCGGGGCCTACGAGGTCGGCGCCCTGTCGGTGCTGGCGCCGGCGCTCGAGGCGCGCGGCGAGCGACCGGCGATCGCGTGCGGCACCTCCGTCGGCGCGATCAACGCCGCGTTCCTCGCCTCGGTCGCGCATCTGCCCCTGAGCGACCAGGCGGCGCTCGCCCAGGAGACCTGGCGCTCGATGCGCAAGGACGACGTCATCCGCCCGGTGCTCGGACCGTCCCTGCTGACGAGCGGGCTACGGGCCGCCGGCGAGCTCCTGCAGGTCCCGGGCGTGCGGCTCTCCGGGCTGCTCGACGCGCGGCCGCTGGCCGCCTCGCTCGAGCGCTGGGTCGACTGGCGCGACGCGCGCGAGAACGTGGCGGCGGGGCGGCTCGAGGCGCTGTGCGTCATCGCGACCGCCCTCAGCGGCGGTGGGCCGGTCGGGTTCCTCCACACGACGGACGGGCGGGCGCCGACGGCCGGTCCGACCGACGGACTCCGCTGGATGCCCGTCGACGGGGTGCGGCCCGACCACGTCCGCGCGAGCGCGGCGATTCCGATGCTCTTCCCGCCGGTCGAGGTCACGACGCCGCCCGAGGCGGCCGACCAGTACATCGACGGGGGCGTGCGGCTCAACGCCCCGCTCGCGCCGGCGCTCGCGCTGGGGGCCGACCGGGTGATCGTCATCGGGCTCGAGCCGTTCGCCGCGCGCACCGCGGCGCCGCGCACGATGACGGGCGGCGCGCGGCTCGCCGACGTCGCGGCGAACGTCCTCGACGGCCTCCTCGTCGACCAGGTCGCCGACGACGTGCACCGGATGGCGTCGATCAACTCGTTCCTCGCGCAGGACGGCGGCATCGGGGCGGTGCACGCCGGGTCGCGCGCCGAGCGCGCCGCGCGGGGCAAGCCGGCGTTCCGGCGCATCTCCTACGCCCTCGTCGCGCCGTCCGAGCGCGGTCGGATCGGCCGGATCGCCGACGAGGTGTTCCAGGAGCGCTACGCCGGCCTGCGCGGCTGGCGTCACCCCGACCTGCCGGTGCTCTCCCGCCTGCTCGGTGGCGCCCGGACGGGAGCGCGCGGCGAGCTCCTGAGCTTCCTGCTCTTCGACGAGGTCTTCGTCGAGCGCCTGATCGCGGAGGGCGCTGCGGATGCCCAGCGGTGGCTGGACCGCCACCCGGGGATCTGGTGCGACGACGCGGCCCACGACCTGACGCTCGACACGACCGGCGCGGCCGAGGTCCGGGAGCGGGTCGTGCTCGACGAGTGGCGGGCGATGCGGCGGCGCTGAGGGGCCGGAGACGGCCGGGGTCCGGCCGCTCTGGAAGGCTTGGCCCTCGACGATGCCCGCCTCGCTGCGCGACCACGCGGTCCACGCCCGGACCCACTACGAGCTCCCCTCCTACCAGGCCTTCCTGCGCCGACTCGGCGAGCTGCTGGAGCACCACCTGCGCGAGCTGATCGCCGGCGCCGGGATCCCGGCCGGCCAGTTCGAGGTCCATTGGCGGATCAAGACGCCGTCCTCGTTCGCGCAGAAGGCCGCCCTGCCGCACCCGGAGGACGCGGCCCGACCGCGCTACCACGAGCCGGTCGACGAGGTGACCGACCAGCTCGCGCTGCGGGTCGTGACGTTCCTCCCCGCCCAGGTCGAGGCCGTGGCCCAGGCGATCGGCGAGGACGACGGGCTGACGGTCCGCGAGGTGCGCCACAAGGGGTCGGAGGCGGCCGCGGAGCGCCAGTTCGGGTACCAGAGCCTCCACGTCCTGGTCGACCCGGGCCGCCCGCTGCAGGTCCCGACCCCGCCGAAGGGCTACGGCGTGCCGACCGTGGAGGTGCAGCTGCGCACCCAGCTGCAGCACGTCTGGGCCGAGCTCGAGCACGCGTCCCGCTACAAGGGCGCGGCCGGCTCCCGCGTCTCGCGGAAGTTCGACCGCGCCGCGGCCCTGATCGAGATGGTCGACGAGCTGCTGCAGGAGATCGACGACGCCGCCGAGGCGTCGAACGTCCCCGGCGGTCCCGCCGGCCCCGCGGCGCGCGCCGCGACCGACGCGGGGGAGCAGCCGCCCCAGTCGGCGGGCACCCGGCACACGGCCCG
>JALRCL010000029.1 GCA_023268575.1 Patulibacter sp. | reverse complement strand
GATCGTCCGGATCGCCGGGTCACTGCGGCAGGTCGGGAAGACCCGGCTGACCGACGCGGACGTGCGCACCCTGCTGTTCAGCATCATGTCGCAGCGGCAGCGCGCGACCTACGAGCTCGAGCGTGAGGTCGACTTCGCGCTCGCCGCCGCCGATCGCAGCGCGCTCGGGCAGGGCGTCGTGCCGCCGGACGGTGGCGACGATGATGGTGGCGTCGTCCGCGGCGAGCTGGACGGCGAGTCGGAGCGCGCCGTGCGACGGCGGCGCGCCGTCGACGCCGACGAGGATGCGGTGGAACATGGAAGTCTCCCGGAGGCGGTCTTGCCCGACCGTACGGACGCCGTCCCGTCCCGCCATCGGCCTCCACCCGCAGCCGTGGTCCGTAGCCCGCACGGACGTGGCTCGCCTCCGTGCTTTCCCCGGAGCGACACCGGGCGTTCGCCCCTCGCCGAGTCCGGACGCGGCCGGTACGGTCGTCCGATGCCCGCCTCGCCGGATTCCGTGCCCGATGGTGCTCGCGTGCGGATCGCGCTCGCCGACGATCACGTGATCGTGCGCAGCGGCCTGCGCCACGTCCTCGATGCCGAGCCCGAGTTCGAGGTGGTGGCGGAGGCCGGCGACGTGGCCGCGGCGTTGCGGTCGGTCCGGGCCTACAAGCCGGACGTCCTCGTCCTGGATCTGAACATGCCGGGCGATCCGAGCCTGCCGGCGATCGCGCGGGTCAGGGAGGAGGCGCCGGGGACGGCGGTCGTCGTGCTGACGATGCAGCAGGACCCGGCCTTCGCGCGCGAGGCCCTGCGGTCGGGGGCGCTCGGCTACGTGCTGAAGGAGGCGGCGGACGAGGAGCTCGTGCAGGCGGTGCGGATGGCGCATCGGGGCCAGACGTACCTCCACCCGTCGCTCGGCGCGCGGATCGCCGCCGAGCCGCCGCCGAGCGGTCCGCCGGACGACCTGACCGCGCGCGAGCTGGAGGTCCTGCGCCTGATCGCCCTCGGCCACACGAACAGCGAGATCGGCCAGCAGCTGTTCCTCTCGGTGCGGACGGTCGAGTCGCATCGGGCGCACATCCAGCAGAAGATCCGGCGCTCGAGTCGGGCCGAGCTCGTGCGGTACGCGCTCGATCACGGCCTGCTGGACGACGCCGGCACGTCACGCGGCTGACGGAGGACCCGCGCGAGGCCGTGGGCGGTGCTCGAGAACCTCGGGTTACAGACGCCGGAGGCCTTGGTCGGGGAGGATATCCGGATCCGCGGGATCCAGTTCACCGTGATCGGCGTCTACAAGTCGAAGGGGCAGGCGAATCCGTTCAGCAACCCCGATGACCAGGTGCTGATACCGATCCAGACGGCGCGTTTCCGGATCCTCGGGTCGAATCGCCTCCGCTCGATCTCCGTCCTCGCCCCCGACGAGGCACGGATCCCCGACGCGATGGCCGATGTCCAGAAGGTCCTGCGGCGCGAGCACAAGCTCCGCCCCGACAAGCCCGATGACTTCCAGATCCGCAACCAGGCCGACTTCCTGAGCACCCTAGGCGAGACGACGCAGGTCTTCTCGATGCTCCTCGCCGGGATCGCCGCGGTCTCGCTGCTCGTCGGTGGGATCGGGATCATGAACATCATGCTCGTCTCGGTCACGGAGCGGACCCGCGAGATCGGGATCCGGAAGGCACTCGGCGCGACGCGCCTCAACATCCTCTTCCAGTTCCTGATCGAGGCGGTGGTGCTCTGCCTCCTCGGCGGGGGGTTGGGGATCCTGCTCGGCGCCGGCGGGGCGACCGCCTTCACCCGGCTCCTCGGCTGGACGACGCAGATCGGCGCCTCCTCGGTGGGGCTCGCGTTCGGCTTCTCGGCCCTGGTCGGGGTGATCTTCGGGGTCTATCCGGCCCGGCGGGCCGCGGGGCTCGACCCGATCGTGGCGCTGCGGTACGAGTAGCGGCTAGGCGGCCCACGAGGCTGCACCCAGGGTCCGGCATCGCTAGCTTTCCCTCGCGATGCCGGACCCTGCCGCTTCACCTGACGCCGCACCAACGGCCGCGCACGCCGCTGGCCACCATGGGGTCGACCCCCATCCCACGGGGAAGCGCCTCGCGATCCTCACGCTGACGGCCCTCGGGGTCGTCTACGGT
>JALRCL010001039.1 GCA_023268575.1 Patulibacter sp. | reverse complement strand
GCTGTTGTCGTAGCCCTGGACGAGGACCGGCGCCCACGACGGGACGCTCAGGCCCAGGACGTCGCCCTTGCGGACGGCCAGCGACGTCGGCAGGGCGAAGGTCACCGCGCCGCCGAAGTACGGATCGAGCGTCTTCGCCGTCGTCGCGGCGACGACGCTCGCGTTGACGCTCTTGCCGCGTCGCAGCACGACGAGCTGCGCCTTCGCGCGCCCGAGCTGCTTGTTCAGCGCGGTCACGTCGGCCGCGGCCGGGGCGCCGAGCGTCACGGTCCAGGCGACGATCCGGCCGTTCGCCGGCACGTTGTAGAAGCTCTTGTTGCCGGTGACCGAGGTCGGGATGCCCGTCGTGCGGGTGACGACCGAGCAGGACTCCGGGCACCGCGGCGCCTTGCCGTCGTTGAGCTCCCCGACCTCCTTGACGGAGGTCGCCGCGCCTGCGACGGCTGGCAGCACCGCGGAGGCGGCCACGGCTGCTCCGAGGGTGGCGATGAGACGACGACTGCTCATGGTGGTGGGAAACCCTCCAGGGGGATGAAGTTGCGTCACCGCGGCCGGCCCGGACGAGCGTCCGAGCGGACGGGCCGCGCGGGGGGCGCGGCCCCGTCGGCGGCCTCGGCCCCGGACAGGTGCCGCGCGACGGCACGAGCGACGTCCTCCTCGGCGTCGGTGACGAGGAGGTGCCCGGCACCCTCGATCATCCCCCATCGGCTGCCGGGGATCCCGGCTGCAAGCGCACGCCCGTGACGCACCGCGATGAGCGCGTCCGCGCTGCCGTGCAGGACGGTCACGGGCCGGACGCCGAGCTCGCCGAGCCGCCGGCGGACGTCGTGGCGGGCCGCGACGGCCAGCTGCGCCGCCGCCGTGGCCGCCGGCGTCGCGTCCTGGCGGCGCTGACGCATGTCCTCCGCGATCCGCTCTGGGTGCTCGGCGACCGTCCGCGGACCGTAGAGCGTCGGGACGAGCCGCTGGACGGTCGCCGCGTGGCCGAGGACCGGCCGGGCGGCGCCGAACACCGCCGAGCGCCACGGCAGGCCGAGCAGCGTGCCCCGTCCGACGGCGGTCGTGGCCGTCAGGACGAGCGATGCGACGCGGTCCGGTGCCGCGAGAGCGACCTGCTGGGCGAGCATCCCCCCGAGCGACGTGCCGACCACATGGGCCCGCGGGACTCGCGCCGCGTCCAGCACGGCGAGGACGTCGGCGACCATCCCGCCCATGCTGAGCGGCCCGCGCAGCCGGTCCGAGCGCCCCGTGCCCAGGCCGTCGGGGACGAGCAGCCGGTGCTCGGCGACGAGGTGCGGCTCCAGCCGCCACCAGAGCCTCCCGGATCCGCCGAGCCCCATGAGGAGCACGACGGGGAGCGCGGCGCCGCTCCCCGCACCGACATCGCGGTAGTACAGCCGGTGACCGGCACGGACCGCGGCGGGCATCGCGGCGCGGCCGCGCCGCTCAGCCGGTCAGGCGGGCGTGGACGGCCGCGATCGCCTCGGGATCGCCCGGCGTCGGGATCCACGGCAGGCGCATGCCGTCGTCCTCGTAGCGCGGGATGACGTGCAGGTGGAGGTGGAAGACCGTCTGCCAGGCGCGCGCGCCGCAGTTGTTCAGGAGGTTCACGCCGATCGCGTCCAGCTGGTCGAGCGCGCGGCGCGCCACCCGCTGCCCGGTCGCGGCGACGGCCGCCAGGTCCTCGGGCGAGGCGGTGGTCACGTCGGGCGTGTGGGCCCGGGGGATCACCACGGCGTGGCCGGGCGTCGCCGGACTGATGTCGAGGAACGCGATCGTCCTCTCGTCCACCTCGATCACCCGCGCGGGGAGCTCCCCGGCGACGATCTTGCAGAACACGCACTC
>JALRCL010000782.1 GCA_023268575.1 Patulibacter sp. | reverse complement strand
CGCCGTCGTCGGGCTCGCTGGGCGGCGTCACGCGCTCGACCCGGGAGGCCATGGTCGTCGTCGAGGCCGCCGGATTCGACGTCGTCATCGTGGAGACCGTCGGCGTCGGGCAGTCCGAGACGGACGTCGCCGACGTCGCCGACACCGTCGTCGTGATCGTCCAGCCCGGCTCCGGCGACGTCCTGCAGTTCCTGAAGAGCGGGATCATGGAGATCCCCGACGTCCTCGTCGTCACGAAGGCCGACCTCGGTCGGATCGCCGACCGGGCGAAGAGCGACGTCCGCGCCGCGCTGCGCTCCGTCGGCAACCGGACGACGAAGGTCGTGTCCGTGAGCTCCGTCCCGCCGGTCACCGGCTTCGACGACCTCATCGGCGTGCTCGACGCGCACCGCGAGCAGCTCGACGTCCACGCGCACCGCCGCGACGCCCGGCGCCGCACGGCGGTCGACGACTTCCGGATCGAGCACGGCGAGCGGGCGCTGCGCGCGCTCGGCGGCCGCGCGAAGGCGCTGCGCGTCCTGGCCGACGCGGACGACCGGCACGCCGTCCCCGAGCTCGTCGCCGTGCTCGAGGCGGCAGCCTCGCCGCCCGCCTGAAGCGAGATCCCGCAGCGTGCCGCCGGGACGGGCGGTCGGGGACGGCCGGCTCCGCCCCGCCGCGCTCGCACGCACCGTGCTCGGGGGGTCCGGAGACGGGCGCGCCCCGCGGCATCGGTGTGCGACGGCCCCCCGCGCCGCACCGCGACTGGACGCCTCAACGAGTGGTCGGTCATCGCGTGATTCCCCCCTCCGCCATCCGTCGACGCCCGCTCATGGGGTGCCGGTCGCGCTGCCGACGCTGGTGGCAGGAGGAGGCCCGTCCGGCCTCCGGGACCGACAGGAGCAGTCATGCGCACCACCCCGATCGCTCACCACCGTCCACGCCGCGCGACCGGCGAGCAGCTCGGCCGGATCTGGGAGCAGTACCGCGCCACCGGCGAGCGCCGCCATCGCGACGACCTCGTGTTCCTCCTGACGCCGATGGTCCGCCACATCGTCGGCCGCAAGGCGCGCCAGATCCCCTCCTACTGCGAGCTCGACGATCTAGCGGCCGCCGGCTTCGAAGCGCTGCTCGTCTCGATCGAGCGCTTCGATCCAGCGAAGGGCGCGACGCTGGACCAGTTCGCCTGGACGCGCATCCACGGCGCGATCCTCGACGAGCTGCGCCGCCGCGACTGGGCGCCGCGCTCGCTGCGCCGCTGGGAGCGCGACGCCGAGCGCACGACGCAGGAGCTGCGCCGGGAGACCGAGCGCGAGCCGACCGAGGTCGAGGTCGCCGAGCGCCTGGAGATCACCGTCGACGAGCTGCGCCAGCGCCGCGAGCAGCTGACGATGGCCGAGATCGAGTCGCTCTCCACGCCGGTCTCCGGCAGCGACGGCACGATCCGCGAGCGCAGCGACGTCGTCGTCTCCGACGACGAGACGGTCCAGCCCGAGGCGGAGACCCTGCGACGCGAGGCGCACGAGCTGCTCATGGAGGCCGTCAGCGAGCTGCCGGCCCGCGAGCGCAGCGTCGCGCTGCTCCTGTACTTCGAGGGACTGCGGCTGCGCGAGATCGGCGACCTGCTCGGCGTGTCCGAGTCGCGCGTCTGCCAGATCAACGGCTCGATCCGCCGTCGCCTGCGCACCGCGCTGGGCGACCACGCGGACCTGCTCGTCGGCGCCGTCCGCTGAGGGCCGTCGTGCCCGACCCGCTGCAGGCCGGCGGCAACGCCGACCGGCTCGCAGCCGCGCGCGCGGCGATCGCCGACCAGGCCGCGACGTTCGACCGCTTCGTCCGTGCCGCCGTCCGCTGCGGAGACGACGCCGAAGCGGTCGCGCTCGCGCAGGCCGCCTGCCACTGGAGCACCCGGCGCCACCCGGGTCGTCTCGCGGACGTCGCCCTCGAGCGGCTGCTGCACGACACCGGCCGCCGGCTCGTCCCCGGCCGTCCCGGCGACCACCGGCCGGCCGCGACCGCCGACGAGGTCCGCCGCGTGCTGCACGTCGCGACGGAGATCTACGCCACCGGCGGCCACACCCGCGTCATCGAGCGCTGGATCGAACGCGACCACCGCCGCTCGACGCTGCTGCTGCTCGGCCACGACGCCCCGCTGCCGGAGTCGACGGCCGCGGCCGCGCGCCGATCCGGGACCGCGGTCGTGCGAACGCCCGCCGAGACGCCGCCGCTGGAGCGCGCCGCGCACCTGCGCGCGCTCGCGGCGCTGCACGACCTCGTCGTGCTCCACGTCCACCCCGACGACGTCGTCCCCGCGCTCGCGTTCGCCGACCCCGTCGGGCGCCCGCCGGTGCTGCTCTTCAACCACGCCGGACACCAGCTCTGGACCGGCGTGGCGGCCGTCGACGTCGTCGCGTCGCTCTGGGCACCGGACGAGCGCGCGTGCGTCGTGCGTCGCGGCGTCCCGTCCGAGCGGTCCCTGCCGCTGCCGCTGCCGGCCGCCGCCCGCCGCCTCCCGGAGCGGGACGCCGCACGCGCGCAGCTCGGACTGGCGCCCGACGCGCTCGTCCTGCTCTCCGTCGGCACCGGCTACAAGGTCGCGGGGACCCTCGAGCCGACCTTCTCCGGGCTCGCCCGCGCACTCGTGGACGCCGACCCCCGGATCCACCTGCTGAGCGCGGGCCCCGCACCCGAGCACGGGCTGCTGCCCGTCCATGACCGGATCCGCCCGCTGGGGATCGTCGCCGACCTCGCGCCGCTGCTCGCCGCCGCGGACCTCCTGCTCGACACGTGGCCGATCAGCGGGGCGACCGCCCTGCTCGACGCGGCCGCCGTCGGGCTCCCGGCGATCTCGCTCGGCGACCCCTCGCCGGACGCCGACGCCGGCGTGCGCGTGCCCCACGGGATGCTCGAGGGCGCCGTCCACGTCGTCGGCTCGGTGCCCGAGCTCGTGGCGCACGTCCGCGCGGCCGGCGACCGCGACCCGACGGTGCGCGACGCCGAGCGGATCGCCCTGGCCGCCGCCGTCGCCCGGCACCACGGAGACGCGAACTGGAGCGCGGCGCTCGAGGAGCTCGTGGCCGCCGCGGTCGCCCATCGCGGCGCCGCCAGCGTGCCCGCGGCGCTCCCGGCCCGCGAGCCGACTCCGAGCGAAGCCGTCATGCAGCTCGTGCTCGGCGCGATCGACTACCGACCCGAGCACGCCTACCTGCAGGCGGTCCCGGCGCTGCCGGCCGGGCGGCGCCCCGCCGACGCCGCCGAGCTCCAGGCGCGCGTCGCGGCGCTCGACCGCCCTGCGCCCGCGAATGCCCGCGTCGTCGCCGCACCGCCGCTGCGGGCCGACGCGATCGGCCGGATGCTCGACGATGCGCGCCGCCACGTCCGCGCCGGGCGCGCGTCGGGCCTCGTCGTCGTCGCCGCACCCGACGACCTGCAGACCGCCGTCGAGCTGCTCACCGCGCAGGTCGGCGAGGACGACGACCTGGACGTCGAGCTCGTCGCCGCCGAGGGCCTCGAGCGGATCGCGCGCCCCGGGGACGTCGTCCTCGCCCGCGAC
>JALRCL010000840.1 GCA_023268575.1 Patulibacter sp. | reverse complement strand
GGAGCGCATGCCCCCGGACGCGATCACCTGGACGTACTCGCCGGTCTCCAGGACGTGCGTCGAGCGCGCGCCGGCGACGTCGGCGATCGCCGAGGCCTGGGGCAGGCCCACGCCGAGGACGTCGTGCGCCGTCGATCGAGGCGGCCGGCTACCGCACGGCGCTCATGGGCAAGTACCTCAACCGCTACGACCCCACGCGCGACGACCCACCGCCCGGCTGGACCCGCTGGGTCGGCGGCGGCAACGGCTACCGCGGGTTCGACTACGCACTGAACGTCGACGGGCAGGTCGTGCGCCACGGCTCGCGGCCGGCCGACTACGTCACCGACGTCCTGGCCGAGGAGGGCGATCGCTTCGTCACCTCGTCGGTGCAGGCCGGACGGCCGTTCCTGCTGACCGTGTCGACCTACGCGCCGCACGCCCCGTTCGTGCCGGCCCCGCGCGACCGCCGGCGGTTCCCGCGCGCTCGCGCGCCACGTGGGCCGGCCTTCGGCGTCGAGAACCACGACGCCCCGCGCTGGCTGCGGGACCTGCCGCGGCTGACGGCGCGCAACGTCCACACGATCGACCGCAAGTTCCGCCGGCGCGCCCGCGCGGTCCAGGCCGTCGACCGGCTGCTCGGGCGGCTGCGGGCCCGGCTCGCCGACCTCGGGGTCGCGGATCGGACGTACGTCGTCTTCACCTCCGACAACGGGCTCCACATGGGGCAGCACCGCCTGCTCTCGGGCAAGACGACGCCGTTCGACAGCGACATCCGGGTGCCGATGGTCGTCGCGGGTCCCGGCATCGCGCCGGGCTCGGCGGTCGACGCGCTGACCTCGCACGTCGACCTCGCGCCGACGTTCGCCGCGATGACCGGTGTCGGAGCCGCGGGCCCGCGCACCGACGGGCGCAGCCTGCTGCCGGTGCTCCGCGGACGCACGCCGCGCGACTGGCGCGACGCGGCGGTCGTCGAGCACCGCGGCGGCGGCGGGACGGCCGGCGACCCCGACGCGCAGCCCCCGCGCGCCGGCGCGCCCCCGAGCTACCGCGCGCTGCGGACCGCCACGACGACGTACGTCGAGTACGAGACGGGCGAGCGCGAGCTCTACGACCTGGCCCGTGACCCGCACCAGACGCGAAACGTCTACGGGGACCTGTCGCAGCGGCGCCGCCAGCAGTTGCACCGGCGTCTGGGGGCGCTGCGGACGTGCTCGGGTCCGGCCTGCGCCCGTGGGCCGCGGGCCCCCGCCCGTCGCCTGCCCTGAGCGCCGCCGGGAACGGCACGGCGGTCAGGCGCCGAGCGCGGCGGCCGCCGCCCGCAGGTCCGCCAGGCCGGCGGGGCGCTCGACGAGTCGCAGCACGCCGGCGCCGTCCAGGCCGTGCAGCGCGGGGGTGCTCTCGCCCTGCAGCGCGGCAGGCAGGTCGTCGACGGCGACCGTGGCGACGCCCGGCAGGGGATGCGCGGCGCGGTGCGCGGCGGCGGCCTCGGGCCGCAGCGCGAGCGCGCTGACGAAGCGGACGGCGGGCGCCTCGGCCGCCGCGGTGCGCAGCGCGTCCTCGAGGCCCACGCACGACGCGCAGGTCGGCGAGTGCAGGACGAGCACCGCCGGCGGCTCCCCGGGGGCGCCGAGCGCCAGCAGCGAACGGGCCGGCTCGAGGTCGGCGGGCGCGAGGATCGGCACGGCGGCCTCCGGCACCCGCTCGCCGACGTGCGCGGCCGGGTCGGGCTCGAGCACCGCCCCGGCCCCGACGTCGAGCAGCTCCTCGAGGTCGTCGACGCGGGCGCGGAGCTCCGCCGTCTGGCGCAGCGTGCTGAGGACGACGGCGACGAGCAGCGCCACGACGACCCACGCGAGCACCGCGGAGGCGATCCAGACGGCGGTCATCGCAGCGTCCGGCCCGGCGACAGCGGCGTGCGGCGGGCGGCGGCGAGGGCGACCGCGAGCTGCCAGGCGCAGACGGCGCCGAGGGCCACCGTCGCCGCGCCCAGCCCCTGCTCGACGTCCGGCATCCCGTCGGGCGGCCAGGCCACGAGCACGGCCGCCACGACCGCGAGGGCGACGTTCCGGCGACGCCCGTCGGCGACGTCGCCCCCCGCGCCGGTGCCGAAGCAGTTGCACGGCAGGACCACGTCGGCCGCGGCGGCGCGCGTCGCCCGCCCGACCGCGGTGAGCGCCAGGGAGAACGCGGCGAGCAGCGCGAGCGCTGCGACCCCCGCCGCGCGCGGCGCCGCGCCCGAGACGAGCCAGGCGGCGAGCGCGAGCTCCGCGGCCGGCACGAGCCACGCGATCGCGCTCGTCGCGCCGGGTCGGCGCACGACGAGCCCGACGGTGCGGCGGAACGGCCCGAGGTCGCGGAGCTTCGCGACGGCGGCGAGCGCGAACGTGCCCGCGAGCAGGAGGATCGACGCCGTCGCCACGGCCGCCGAGGCTAGCGCTTGCGCGCGGGCGGGCCGGTGCGCGCGATCGGCTTGCGCCCGGGCCGCGCGAGGCCGCTCTCGAGGATCCAGCCGCGCGTGCCGACCGGCATCGCGTCGCTGCGCACGACCTCGACGAAGCTCCAGTCCACGCAGCAGCGCCCGTAGGAGGGCGCGTTGCGGCGGCAGAGCTCGTCGACGACGTCGCCCGGCTCGAGCCACCCGAAGGCCGTCGAGTTGAACGACAGGCGCAGGTAGAAGTCCTCGAAGTTCGATGCGCGACGCGAGACCGCCTCGCGGACCCGCCGGCGCATCGGCTTCGTGCGGCAGCGGAGGTCGCCCAGCGGCGGGCCGCCGCAGTCGTCGTGGTCGCAGGCGCGCAACGACTTCGTGCTGCGGCAGTCGAAGTCCTTGCTCGCCGGGCCGCAGACGTAGCCGTCGTGCCCCGGGCGCGCCTGGTACTTCGGCGCCTCCTTCGCGTACGTGCGCCCGTCGACCTCGACGGGGATCCACCCGGACTTGTTGCTCGGCACGTCGTCGGCCGGGTACCCCCAGACGAAGCCGTTGATCGGCTCGCGCATCGGGGCGGGCAGGCAGTCGCCGCTCTCGTGCTCGCGCACGCTCTGCTGCGCGATGTGGCGCCCGAGCGGCACCGTCACCTCGTTGCCGCGGTTGTCGAGCGTGATCTCCGCGTCGAACGACGGTCCCTTGCGCACGGCGACGCCGGTGCGACCCATCCGCCGGACGCTCGCCTCGGTGGCGACGATCTGCAGCGGGGCGTAGCAGACGCTCACCGCGTCCTGGCCGTAGGCGCCCTTCGGGATCGCCTTGCCGCTGACCCGGACGAAGCCCTCGCGCTTCGTGCGCTCGGTGACCTCCGGGACGGCCTTGCGGCGGGTGGTCGAGGCGCGCGGCTCGTCGTCGCCGCAGCCGGCGAGGCCGACGAGCACGGCGCCGCCGCCGACGGCTCCGAGGAACTGGCGGCGCTGGCCGGGCCGGGCCAGGCGATCGCCGAGGCGTTGCACGAGCGCGTCGAACTCCACGGCGAGGGAGCGTATCCGCGCCAGCGCCCGCTCGGCGTCAGCCGTCGCGCCCGCGACCCTCGCCTGCCCGCCCTATCCTTGCCCGCCGTGACGCGCCGCCGCGCCACGCTGCCGCTCTGCCTGGCGGCGCTCCTCGCCGTCGTCGTGGCCGTCGTGGTGGTCCGCGGGGACCGCGCCGCCGCCCCCGGCGGGCCGCCGCGCCCGGCCGCGGGCGCGCCGACGCTCCGCGACACCGCGCCGGTCGGGTCCGGGGCCGTGGCGGCGCGCGCCCGCCGGCTCGCCGATCGCCTGAGCGTCGAGTGGGTGGACGGGACGCTGCGCTGGGAGCGGCGCACCGGGCGCCGCGCGCCGCGGTTCGCCTCCACGCGTGGCGGGCTCTCGACCGGGGCCCCGAGCTACGGCCAGCTGCTGCTCGCCCACGGCGTGCTGCGCACCGCCGCCGCGCGCCCGGCGGGGGACGCGTGGCGCGCGAGCGCGATCCGGATCGCCGCGTCGGCCGTCCGCACGACGATCCGCGCCCCGCGACCGGGCGCCTTCGCCCAGCTCGGAATGGCCCTGCTCTGGAGCGACCGGCGCGTGCGCCGCGTCCTGCCGACGCCGGTGCGCCGGGTGCTCGCCCGGCGGATCCGCGCCCTCGGTCCGCCCGTCGTCGGGGTCAAGGCCCAGGGCTGCCAGCGCGATCCCGCGTGCTACTCGAACCTGAAGCTCGTCGAGGCCGCCGCCGGACTGGAGCTCGTCGCCACCGGCCTGCGCGGCGGGCGCGGGCGCCTCGCCGACGCCGACGCGGCGCGCGCGGCCGCGCGCACGGTGCTCGATGGCGTGCGCGGGCGCCTCGACGGCCGCGCGGCGTGGCGCGCCGGGGACGAGCGGCGCTCGGGGCTCAGCGTCCTGTCGGACCCGCCGAACCAGCCGCTGGCCTACCACGCCCTGAGCCTCGCGATGTGGGCGCGCGCGGCGAGCCGGCTCGCCGGGGAGGAGCGGCGCCGGGCCCAGGACGCGCTCGTCCGGCTGGCGACGACGTCGCTCGGGCTCGCCGCGCCCGACGGCGACCTGACGTACCTCGGACGCGGCCAGGCCCAGGCCTGGGTCCAGGCGGCGACGCTGGCGGGGGCCGTCGCGGCGGCGCACGCGGTCCAGCGCTCGCACCGGAGACTGGCCGGCGAGCTCGTCGGCCTGGCCGACGCGAGCCTCGGCGTGCTCGAGCAGCGCCACCGGCAGATGGGCGCCCGCGGCGGGCTCGCCGTCGTGCCCGAGCCGCGCAGCGACTACCGCGGCGTCGACCGCTACGCCTCGCACGTCGTCTACAACGGCCTCGCGCTCCTCTGGCTCGGGGTCGCTGCCGACCGCGCCGCGAGCCTCGCGCCCGACCTGCCCGGACGCCGGATCCCGGCGCGGCGCAGTCCCGACCTGCGGTTCGTCGACGGCAGCAGCACGGGGACGAACCTCACGGTCGTGCGCCGCGGGCGGCTCTGGATCGCGATCCACCGGCGGCCGACCCATCCGGTCGACCCGCGGTACGGCTGGGGCCTGCTGAAGGTCGCGTGGCGCGACGGTGCGGGCCGCTGGGTCGAGCTCATGCCGCAGCGCCCCCTGCAGGAGATCCACGGCGCGGCGCGACCGCCGGCGACGGGGCTGGCGCTCGGGCCGCTGCCGGTCGACGACGCCGGTCGTCCCCTCGGCGAGCCGACCGTCGCCGAGTCGCGCTCGATCCCCGGCGGGGTCGCGATGACCGGAACCGCGCCGACGGCGGACGGCGGCACGACGCCGGTGGCCTGGTCGATCGCGATCCGCGGCGGCGCCGTCCGGATCACCGTCCGCGCGCAGCGGGCGGGCCGGTGGAGCCTGCTGCCCGTCCGCACCCGGCGCGCCCGCGGCCCGCTGGCGGGCGGCGCGCGGCCCGTCCTGCGCGCCGAGGCCGGCGCGACGTGGAGCCTGCCTCGCGGCGCGCGGGTCCGGCCCTTCGGGGGCGCGCTGCACTCCGCGTGGCACGCCGATCTCTGGGCCGACCGCGCGACGTGGACCGCCGCCGCCGGGCACGAGCAGGTCGTCCGCCTGCGTCCGCCGGGGTGAGCGCGGCGACTGGGACGAGCGAGCGCCGGGCAGTACCGTTCGGCGCGTGACGACCCTGATGCTCGGCGAGGCGCTCGTCGACCTCGTCTGCGACGAGCCCGTGGCACGGCTGGCCGACGCGCCCTCCTTCGCGCCGCGCTTCGGCGGCACCGTCGCCCGCACCGCGGTCGCGGCCGCCCGCCGGGGCGCGCGGGTCGCGCTGGCCGGCGGCGTCGGCGACGACGAGTGGGGCGGCTGGCTCCGCGAGCGGCTCGAGGAGGAGCGCGTCGACCTCACGTGGTTCCGGCAGGTCGCCGGGGAGCGGACGCCGGTCGCGTTCCGCACGATCGACCCGGCCGGCGACGCGCACGTCGACCTCTACGGCCAGTCGCTGGACCTCGTGATGGACGCCGTGCGCCCGCGGATCGCCGAGGCGGTCGACGCCTGCGACGGCGTCTACGTCTCGGCGGCCACCTGGGCGCTGGCCGACGACTCGCGCGAGCGGCAGGTCGCTGCGGCCGCGCTGCGCCGTGCGCGCGACCAGGAGCGGTCGATCGTCGTCGCGCTCGACGTCGCGCCCGATCGCTTCGTCGCCCGCGAGGCCGCCCGCGACGCCGCCGATGCGCTCGTGGCCGGCGCGGCGCTCGTCATCGCGCGCCCCGCCGACGCGCAGCGCGTCACCGGGACGGCCGACCCCGCCGCCGCGGCGCAGGTGCTCGTCGACCGCGGGGCGGCGCTGGCGGCCGTCGGCGACCGCCACGGCGCCGTCGTGCGCGGCAGCGGCGTGGCCACCGCCGTGGCGGGGGCCGGTCCCGACGCGCCCGGTCCCGGCGACGCCGCGGCGTTCGCCGGGGCGCTGCTCGCGGCGCTCGAGCTCTCCGGCTGGTACCCCGCGGCGGTCGCCGCGGGCCTGGCGGACGCGGTCGCCGCGGCCGCCGGCTGACCCACGGCGCGCCGGCGGTCGTTGGGCCGCCGCCGGCCCTCCGGGTGACCCGCGGGCGCGGAGGGCCGTCCCGTGGTGCGCCGATCCGCGTGCCCGCCGGTCCGATGAGGCGCCGATCCGCGCGCGCGTCGCGTACCCTCGGTCGTCGCGTCGCCGCCCGCGCACGCGCGATCCCCCGGGGTCGCCGCGGGCCCGCGACCGTCGCCGCGCGCCCGCCCGGCGACCCGAACCGCCGCCCCTCGCCCGCATGACCACGCGCCCCGACGAGCAGGACCAGACCACGACGCCGGTGGCCACCGGCGTGGACCCCGACGCCCTGGCCACGACGCTCGCCGTCCTCGCCCAGGTCGAGCAGCTGCCCGTCGACCACCCGGACGCGCTCGCCGTGCAGCGGGCGACGGCGAAGATCTACAAGACGGTGCGCGCCCGCCGCCGGCGCGAGCGGATCGACGCGATCCGGGCGAACGACGAGGCGGTCGACGCGCGGACGGCCACCGCGGCGCCGGGCCGGATCGACGACGAGACCGCGGGCATCCCGCTCGTCTCCGAGGCGCAGGGCGCCACCGCCGGTCGGCTCCTGCGCTCGCGCTCCTGCTACGTCTGCAAGGAGCACTTCGTCGACGTCGACGCCTTCTACCACCAGCTCTGCCCGACCTGCGCGGCGAAGCACCACGCCAAGCGCGACGCCCGCACCGACCTCACCGGACGTCGCGCCCTGCTCACGGGCGGCCGGGCGAAGATCGGGATGTACATCGCGCTGCGGCTGCTGCGCGACGGTGCCGACCTGACCATCACCACGCGGTTCCCGCGCGACGCGGCGCGTCGGTTCGCCGAGCTGCCCGACAGCGCCGACTGGCTGCACCGCCTGCGGATCGTCGGCATCGACCTCCGCGACCCCGCGCAGGTGGTCGCCCTGACCGACGAGATCCGCGCGCGGGGCCACCTCGACATCCTCGTGAACAACGCCGCGCAGACCGTGCGGCGCTCCGCGGACGCCTATGCCCCGCTCGTGCGCGCCGAGCAGGCACCGCTGCCCAGCGGCCCGCTGCCGGAGATCCTCACGCTCGGCCGTCCCGCCGAGGAGCGGCAGGTCGCGGCGCTGCCCGAGCCCGACGCCGAGCACTGGTCGCCGACGCCCGACGTCCTGGCGTCGATGGCGCTCACCGCGCGCTCGGCGACGTTCGACAAGGTCGACGTCGGCCGGGCGATCGACGCCGGTGGCCTCGTGCCCGACCTCGTCAGCACGAACACCTGGGTGCAGACGGTCGACGAGGTCGACCCGCTCGAGCTGCTCGAGGTGCAGCTGTGCAACCAGACCGCGCCGTTCATCCTCATCAGCCGCCTGCGGGCCAGCCTGGCCGCGTCGCCCGCCCGCCGTACCTACGTCGTCAACGTCTCGGCCATGGAGGGCCAGTTCTCGCGGCGCTACAAGGGCCCCGGCCACCCGCACACCAACATGAGCAAGGCGGCGCTCAACATGCTGACGCGCACGAGCGCGGGGGAGATGCTCGAGAACGACGGCATCCTCATGACCGCCGTCGACACGGGCTGGAT
>JALRCL010000709.1 GCA_023268575.1 Patulibacter sp. | reverse complement strand
ATCCAGCGCAGATCGCCGTCGTCGTAGCGGCGGTGGCTGGACGCCGCGCGGTCGACGGGTCGCAGCAGGAGGCAGGCGCGCTCGTAGTAGCGCAGCGTGTCCGGGGTCAGGCCGGTCGCGACCGCGGCCTCGGAGATCGTGCGGCTCGTCGTCTCGGTGGGGGCGCTGAGGACGGAGGCCATAGGACAACGGTAGAAGCTGGAGCGCGCTCCAGGTCAAGGCCCGACGTGCTCACGCCCGAGATTGGCGCGAAACCGCTCGTCCCGCCCCGGATCGGACCGCACGTCGCCGACCGGCGTTCTGGCACGATCGGACGATGAGCGAAGAGCACGAGCCCGCCGCCGTCGCGCTGACCGGCTGGATCGCCGACCTCGGGGCCGACGGCGAGGACGCCGTGGTCCTCGCCGCCGGGCACGTCAGCGTCGAGGCCGGCTGGGTGCGCATCGCCCCGAGCGACCCGCGCCGGCCGACCCTCGTGCTGCCGGCCACCGACGTGCTCGCCGTCGTCCTCGCGTCGGGCGTCGGCAGGTCCGCCTGAGCCTTGGAACCCGGCTGAGGCGGCGACGCGCCGGATCGTCGATCGGGCGTCGCGACGGCGGGGCCGCGAGCCGGACCGGCGGCCGCGGCGCGGGGCGGCGTGCCGCCCGGCGCGCGCGCTCAGGACGCGCGGTGCCGGTCGGCGACCGCCCACGCGAGGAACGCGACGACCGCGCTGACGACGAGCACCGCCGGCCAGGACGAGATCGCCTTGCCGAGCGGGTGCGACAGCGCGAAGGCGGCGAGGTAGGCCACCACGAGGCCGACCGCGACCGGGAGACCGCGCGCGCGGCGCCAGACGAGCCCGCACCAGAGCGCGGCGAGGAACAGGACGACGCCGCCGAGGGGGCGCACCCCGGTGAGGTCCGCCACGCCGAAGCCGACGAGCAGCGACCCGCCGGCGACGGCCCAGGTCGGGACGTCGAGGTCCAGCAGGCCGGCCGCGCGCGGGGAGGTCGTCGTCGCCATCGCCACGCAGGGTACGCGGAACGCTGCGCGATCTCCCCGGCGACGGGACGCGTCCGGGAACCGGTCCTCGCCGCACCGCGCTCAGCGGGTCGTGCGGTGCGGGCGGCCGGGACCCTCGAGGTGCGAGTGGTCGTTGAAGCCGACGAGCGTCAGCCCGCGGCGGCCGCTGACGACGGTCGTCAGGGCGCTGTTGGCCATCACGCGGTTCAGCTGCAGCCAGCCGCGGCGGTCCATGCCCAGCAACGCGCCACAGACGACGCTGATCGTGCCGGCCGAGGACACGACCACCGGCACCCCGTCTCCCGGAGGCTCCGCCACGACGGCCTCGAGCGCCGCGAAGGCGTCGGCCGCGAAGGCGGAGTACGAGCCCTGGACGGCGTCCTCGGCCCCGTCGATCCAGTGCTCGAGGGCGGCCTCGAGCAGGTCCTGGAAGACGGCGCTCGGCTCGCGGCCGCGCACGACGCCGATCGCCGACGCGATCCGCCGCCGGTGGCGGTCCGGCAGCCGCGCGACGAGCCCCTCGTGATCGAACTCGTTCCAGCGCGGGTCCACCGACCGCGGCACGTCGTGCGCGACCCGGGCGCCGCGCGCGACGGCTGGCCCGGGGGCCATGGCGTAGCCGGCGAGCAGCTCGTCGGCGGTCTCGCGCTGGCGGCGCAGGTCGCCGTGCACGACGCGCCCGATCCGCCAGCCGCGGCGGTGCAGGTCGCCGCCGAGCGCGCGCGCCTGCCGGCGGCCGTGGTCGGACAGGCGGTCGTAGTCGCCGACCCCGAAGGACGCCTGACCGTGGCGGACGAGGAGGATCGCGGGCACCGGTCAGGCCTCCGAGCGGCCGGTGGGCACCGCGGCGCGGCTCATCCCGCCTGCCGGATGATCCGCCGGCAGCGCAGGTCGAGGTACCGCACCGCGATCCAGAACCGCTTGAACTGCGGGTTCGTCGTCTTCCCGGCGACGTAGCGCGCGTAGATCTGCTGGACGATCACCGCGAGCCGGAAGAGGCCGAAGACCTCGTAGAACGTCCACGCGGGGACCGCGATCCCGGCGCGCTCGCAGTAGCGCGCGACGACCTCCTGCCGGGTCGGCATCCCGGGCAGGTCCGTCGGCTGGCGGCGCAGGAGCTGCATCCCGCGGCCGTCGCCCGCCTCCACCCAGTACGCCAGGGCCGAGCCGAGGTCCATGAGCGGATCGCCGAGCGTCGCCATCTCCCAGTCCAGGACGCCGAGCACGCGGCCCGGGTCGTCGGGGGCGAGGACGAGGTTGTCCAGCCGGAAGTCGTTGTGGATGACGCACGTCGCGACGTCGTCGGGCCGGTGCTCGGCCAGCCACTGGGTGACGGCGCGGAACGACGGCGACCGGGGCGTGCGCGCCGCGTCGTAGCGCGCCGTCCAGCCCTCAACCTGCCGCTGCACGTACCCCGCGCCGCGTCCGAGGTCCCGCAGGCCCGCCGCGTCGACGTCGACGGCGTGCAGCGCGGCCAGCGTGTCGATCGCCGCCTCGGCCATCCGCCGCGCGTCGTCGGGCGAGAGCGTCATGCCCTCGGGCAGGCGGCCGCGGACGATCGTGCCCGCGAGGCGCTCCATGACGTAGAACGGCCGGTCGCCGCAGGCCGCGCGCGCCTCCTCGTCCTCGCCGGTCGCCTCGACGGCGGGCACGAGCGGGAAGGTCGGGCGCAGCCGCGACTGGATCCGCGCCTCCCGCAGCACGTCGTGGGCGGCACCCCGGTGCTCGCCGGCGGGGGGCCGGCGCAGGATGAGATCGCGCTCCGGGTAGCGCAGCAGGTACGTGAGGTTCGACGCGCCGCCGGGGAACTGCCGGACCTCGGGCGGCGCCGCGCCGAGCCCGTCGACGCGGGACCCGAGCCAGGCGTGGAGCGCGCCGACGTCGAACGCGTCCTCGGCGCGGACCTCGCGCGGCTCGTCGATCGCGGCGCTCACGTGCGATCACCGCCGCGGCGGGTGCCGACGCGACCGCTCACGCGCCGTCCTCCCCACGCACGCCGGCCGGGACGGCGCCGTCCGCGGCGGCCTTCCGGTCGGCCTTCGCCAGCCGCGACAGCAGCGTGGCGGTGCGCTTGCGCGCGACGCGCCGGAACAGCGGCGGCAGCCAGTGCTTCACGAACGCCGACGTGCGACCGTCGCGATCGGTGAGCACGAGGAACCGCCGGTCGTCGATGCCGCGCACGACCTGCGCGGCGATCGCCTCCGGCGCGACGGGCGAGCCGTCGACGAGCTTGCCCATGAGCGCGCGCATGCCCGGGTCGCCGGTGCGGAAGCTCGCCGCGAGGCCGGTGCGGAAGAAGCTCGGGCAGACGACCGTCACCGCGATGCCGTCGGGCTCGAGCTCGAGCCGCAGCGTCTCCGACAGCGAGATGACGCCCGCCTTGACGACGTTGTAGGACGCGTTGGCGGGCGGGTTCACGATGCCGGCCAGCGACGCGATGTTCACGAGCTGCCCGCGGCCCTGGGCCTGCATGAGCGGCGTGAAGGTCCGGCAGCCGCGCACGACGCCGAGCAGGTTGATGTCGACGACCCACTGCCAGTCCTCGATCGGCTGATGGGTGATCCGCCCGCCCGTCGCGACGCCCGCGTTGTTCACGAGCACGTCGAGGCCGTCCCAGTGCTCGGCGCACCAGTCCCGCGCGGCCTCCCAGTCGGCGTCGACGGTGACGTCGAGCGGCAGGCCGTGGATCGGCCCCTCCGGCGCCGAGGCGCCGACGACGGCGCCCCCGGTCAGCGCGACCCCGAGGCCGCCGCCCCGGCCGGCGCCCGCCGCGACGGTCTTCACGGCGAGCTCGAGCGCTCCGGGGTCGCGATCGGTGACCAGGACGCGGTCGCCGGCGGCGGCGAGGCGCTGCGCGATCGCGAGGCCGAGGCCGGACGCCCCGCCCGTGACGAGGATCCGGCGGCTCATGCCGCGGCCTCCGCCTTGTAGGCGGCGAGCTCGAGCCGGGCGATGACGCCGCGGTGGACCTCGTCGGGGCCGTCGGCGAGGCGCAGGGCCCGCGCCATCGTCCAGGCCCCGGCGAGCGGCGTCTCGTCCGAGAGCCCGGCGCCGCCGTGCAGCTGGATCGCCATGTCGATGACCTCCTGCGCCATGTTCGGCACCACCACCTTGATCTGGGAGACCGCCCCGAGCGCCCCGGCGAGGCCCTCGGTGTCCAGCAGCCAGGCGGCGTGCAGCACGAGCAGCCGGGCCTGGTCGATCTTCATCCGCGCGTCGGCGATCCGCTCGCGGTTGCCGCCGAGGTTCGCCAGCGGCTTGCCGAACGCCACGCGCGTGGTGGCGCGCCGGCAGGCGAGCTCGAGCGCCAGCTCGGCGAGCCCGATGAGGCGCATGCAGTGGTGGACGCGGCCCGGCCCGAGGCGCGCCTGGGCGATCCCGAACGCGCCGCCGGGCGTCCCGATGACGTGGTCGACGGGGACGCGCACGCCGTCGAACCGGACGCGCCCATGGCCGCCCGGCGCGTCGAGGAAGCCCATCGTCGGCAGCAGCCGCTCGACCGTCACGCCGGGCGCGTCGCGGGGCACGAGCACCATCGAGTGTTGACCGTAGCGGTGCGCCTCGGGGTCGGTGAGCCCCATGAAGATGAGGACCTCGCAGTCCGGGTGCCCGACGCCCGTGCTCCACCACTTCTCGCCGTCCAGGACGACCTCGTCGCCCTCGATCAGGGCGGTCGCCTGCATGTTCGTCGCGTCCGAGGACGCGACGTCGGGCTCGGTCATGCAGAAGGCCGAGCGGATCTCGCCGCGCAGGAGCGGGGCGAGCCAGCGCTCCTGCTGCTCCGGCGTCCCGAACTGCAGCAGGACCTCCATGTTGCCGGTGTCCGGCGCGTTGCAGTTGCAGACCTCCGAGGCGATCGCCGACCGCCCGAGCCGCTCGGCGAGGATCGCGTACTCGGCGTTCGCCAGGCCCGGTCCGGCGAGCGTGGCGGGCACGCCCGGGACGTCGGCGGGCTCGGGCAGGAAGAGGCTCCAGAGGCCGGCGTCGCGCGCCGCCGCCTGGAGCTCGCGCATCGCGTCGGGCACGGCGAACGCGCCGGGCGCCTGCGCGTCGAGCTCGCGGAGGATCTGCGGCTCGACGGGATCGAGCCGCTCGGCGAGGAACGCGTCGAGGCGCTCCAGCAGCTCCTGGGCGCGTGCGGTCGGGCGGAAGTCCATCGGTCTGGTGCTCCTCGGGCAGGCGTTCCGCGACCGCGGGCGACGGCGACGGCCGACGCCCGACGGGCGGTCGGTACCGGACGGTACCACTCGCTCGGCGCCCCATCGACCCGCGAGCACGGCGACCGCGGACGGCCACGCCGACCGCACCGGCGGCCGGCCGCGAGCCCCGACGGCGTACGCCGTCGGGCCAACCCGGCGGGCGATCTTCGGGCCCGAGCGGCGGCCCGCGGCCGCTGGGCCGGTGATTCGATGGCGCCGATGCCCATCCCCGTCACGACGTACGACCTCCTTCGCACGAGCCGCTTCCGCACGACGTACGAGCTGCGCGACGAGCAGGGCGCCACCGTCGCGACCCTGCGGATCGGCTCCGGCGAGGCCCGGTCGGCCATCGCCGGGACGATCGAATCAGCCGACCGCGGCTGGGAGCTCCGGCGCACGCCGCGGAGCCGGACGCTCGAGGCGGTGGACGCCGAGGAGGCCGTCGACCTCCGCTGCCAGGGCGACGCGATCGAGCTGCCGCGCCTGGACCACGCGATGCGCTGGCGGCGCCGCGCGCGGCTGTCGGCCTACGGCTCGCTCTCGCTGGCGAGCCCCGTCGACCCGAAGCAGGAAGAGGCCTGGGCGACGCTGCGACCCCGTCGGGGCTCGGTCCCCGGGTACGTCGTCACGACCGCCGGCGACCTGCCCGAGCCGGAGCTCGTGCTGCTCAGCGCCGCGTACGACCTGCTGCGCGGCTGAGGGCGCCCGGCCTCACGCCGCCGGCTCGAGCGCGCCGCGCCACAGCGCGGCGACCGCGCCGACCACCTGCGGGTCGATCGTGGTGGCACGCGTGAGGTGCTCGACGAGCACGGCCTGCGTCGACCAGGCCAGGGCGAACGCCCGGGCACGGACGGCGTCCTCGGGGATCCCGGGCCGGTGGCGGGCGATCCATCCGCCGATCCGCTCCTCGAAGCGCGCGTGCAGCAGGCGCCAGCGGTCGCGGATCTCCGGGTCGTAGCTCGCCGCCTCGGCGGCGAGCAGGACCGCCCCCCGGTGACGCTCGAAGACCTCGGCGGTGTCGGCGATCGTCGCGCTCGGGTCCGGATCGATCCCGCCCAGCCAGTCGTCGACCCGCTCGCCGAGCTCGACGCCGAAGCGGTCCACGACCCCCTCGGCCAGCGCACGCTTGTCGCTGAAGTACGCGTAGAAGCTCGCCCGCGAGAACCCCGCCTCGGTGGCCAGCGCGCCGATCGCGACCTCGCTGTAGCTCGCGCCCGCGCCGACGAGCCGCTCGGCCGCGTCGAGGAACGCCGCGCGGCCGCGCTCCTTCGCCTGGGCGGCCTTCGAGGTCGTTCGGACGAGCGGCACCAGGCGGACGCTAGCACCCGCGACAGCAGGACTCGACCCCGAGTCTCGACATGAGGACTTGACAGCGAGTCTAGTCCCGGCGTACGGTGGCGCCATGAGCACGGTGGTGGACACGACGATCGACCTCGGCGATCACGGCCTCTGGCAGGACGGACCGCCCTACGCCCTCTTCGAGCAGCTCCAGCGGGAGCCGGGCGTGCACTTCAGCGCCAACGCGCACTGGCCGGAGGAGGACGGCTTCTACTCGCTGGTCCGCGCGGCCGACGTGGCCGCGGCGACGCGCGACCTGAAGACCTTCTCGTCGGAGCGGCGCGGGATCTTCGTCTGCGACGACATCGGCGTCCCGCTGGACATCCAGCGCCTGCAGATGATCTCGATGGACCCGCCGCGCCACGACCGGCTGAAGAAGCTCGTCGGCAAGGCGTTCACGCCGGCGCGGATCGCCGCGCACGAGGACGCCGTGCGCCAGATCGTGCGCTCGGTCCTGGACCGCTTCTCGACCGGCGACCGGATCGACCTCGCCGTCGACGTCGCCCGGCCCGTGCCGGCGCGGGTCATCGGCTCCCTGCTCGGCACGCCCGAGGAGGACGACCACAAGCTCGTGCACTGGACGAACGTGGTGACCGCCTGGGAGGACCCGGAGATCCGCGCGGGCTGGGACTCGACGATCGACGAGTTCCAGGAGATCGTCGCCTACATCGAGGCCGTGCGCCAGGACCGCGCGCAGCACCTCGGCGACGACCTGCTCTCCGCGCTGCTCACCGCCGAGGTCGACGGCGAGCACCTCGAGCCGTTCGAGATCGCGACGTTCTTCATCCTCCTGCTCGCGGCCGGCAACGACTCGACCCGCGCGACCTACGTGGCCACCATGCGGGCGCTCATCGAGCACCCCGAGCAGCGGCAGCTCCTGCTCGACGATCCCTCCCGCATCCCCCAGGCCGTCGAGGAGGGGCTGCGTTGCTTCCCCGCCTTCGGATTCATGGGCCGCGCGACGACGCAGGAGGTCGAGATCGGCGGGCAGACGATCCCCGAGGGCGCACGGGTCCTGCTCTGGTACCTCGCGTCGAACCGCGACCCCGAGGTCTTCGCCGACCCGCACCGGTTCGACGTGACCCGCGAGAACCTCGACAAGCACCAGGCCTTCGGTGCCGGGGGCCGGCACTTCTGCCTCGGCACCGCGCTCGCGCGGATGGAGCTGCGGATCTGGATCGAGGAGACGCTCGCGCGCTGGCCGGCGATGGAGCTCGACGGTCCCGGCACCCGAATGGAGTCGCTCTTCCTGAACCAGTGGAAGCGCAGCCCGGTGGTGCTCGCCGCCTGATCCGTCCCGCGCGCGTCAGGCCGCGCGCGGGACGAGCTCCAGCGCGGCGGGGCGCATGACCTGCGACCCGTCGCGCTCGCAGAGCGGGCAGCGCCAGTGCACGAGCAGCCAGCGCACGTCGCGCTCGTCGTCGGGCTCGAGCGCGCGCAGGCAGCTCGGCCAGGCCGGCACCGGCGCGTCGTGGTGCTCGCAGCGCAGCGTCACCGGCCAGTGCCCGTCGCGCATCGAGCGCCACCAGCGCTCGACGCCCGCGTCGGGCTCGACCGCCATCCGGCCGGTCATGAGGTCGAAGTGCGCCGGCAGGGCGGTGGCGATCGGCGACCAGTCCAGCTCCTCGCCGGACATGAGCAGCGTGTGGTGCCCACCGCAGCCGTCGGCGCAGCGGTAGGTGACGAGGTGGGCGGGTGGCGCGCCGGCGCCCGGCAGCCGTTCCACCCGGCGGAACGCGCTGAGCCGCAGCACGCCGTGATCCCCGGACGCGCTGCAGACCGCGTCCCACCCTCCCGCGATCGCGTCGAACTCGTGCATGCCTCAGGATCGCGCCGCCGGCGGCGGAGCGCCAGTGCCGCGCGGGCCGGACCGAACGCCCGTCCATGCGCCGCGCGGAGGAGGGGTCACCGGCGCAGGCATGCGCCCGGGAGAGGATGATCCCGGCGTGCTTCGCGCTCCCCGCCGCCGCCCACCCGCCGGACGCCTCCGGCGGACGGCGCTGATCGCCCTCCTCGCCGGCGGGCTCGGCGCCCTCGCCGGCCCGGCCGCCGCGGGCGCCGACGAGGGCCGGGCGACGCCCCGGATCATCGGCGGCAGCGACGTGGCGATCACCGCCGTGCCGTACCAGGTCGCGCTCTGGAACCCGACCCGCGGGACCCCGCTGGAGGGCCAGTTCTGCGGCGGCGTCGTCCTCGCGCCGACGAAGGTCGCCACCGCGGGCCACTGCGTCCACGATCCCGAGAACGGCGGCCTGCGGCCGATCGCGGCGATCCGGGTGCTCGCGGGCACGAGCCACCTGCGCGGCGCCGCCGAGCCGGCCTACGGCCCGGGCGTGCGGGACGTCGCGGTGGCCTCGATCGCCCTGCACCCCAGCTACGACCCCTCCACGGCCGACTTCGATGCCGCGGTCCTGACGCTCGCCGAGCCGCTCTACGCCGGCACCCCGACGATCGACGGCGTCGCGACGATCGCGCCGATCGGCCTCATCGCCGCGAACCAGACCGGCACGGTGACCGCCTCGGGCGCGCCGCTGCAGGTCTCCGGCTGGGGCGACACGAGCGGCGGCAGCACCTATCCCGCCGACCTGCGGGCCACGACCGTCCAGGTCGCCGACCAGCGGGTCTGCGGCCTCCAGTACCTCCTCCAGGGCGGGGTCACGGAGCGGATGCTCTGCGCGACCGCGGCCGGCCGGGACTCCTGCAGCGGCGACAGCGGCGGACCGCTGACGGGCACCGTCGGCGGCACGCGGGTCCTCGCCGGGCTCGTGAGCTTCGGCCTCGGGTGCGCGAACGGCATCTACGGGGTGTACACGCGGGTGGCCAACGGCTCGATCACGTCGTTCCTGCGCAGCGCCGCCGCGGAGCCGCCGTCCTCCGCCGCCACGACCCCGACCACCCCGGTGCCGCCGGTCTCGACGCCGGCGCCCGACGTCGCGGCCCCGACGAGCCGCGTGGCCCGGCGCACCTGCACCCGGGTGCGCTGCACCGTCACCGTGACCGTCACGGACCCCCTGCCGACCGCCGGTGTCTCGAGGGTCACGGGAACGCTGCGCTGGACGACCCGCCGCAGCTGCCGGCGCGGCGGCCGCCGGACGACGTGCGCGGCGAGCCATCGGCGCACGTTGCGCGCGTCGCTCGTGGGCGGCTCGACCTGGGCCCTGCGCACGCCGCGGCTGGCCAAGGGCGTCCGCTACCGGCTGACGATCACCGCCCGCGACCGGGCCGGCAACGTCGAGCGGCGGCCCCGGGCAGTCACGCTGCGCCGCCGAGCCTGAGGCCCCGGACCGGGCCGCCGGGGGCGGGTAGGGTCGGGGCGTGCCGCTGCCGCTGGACCACCCGCTCGCCCCGCAGCTCGCCCGGGGCCGGACGAGCCTGCCGACCGAGGAGGGCTGGGCGTACGAGCCGAAGTACGACGGCTTCCGAGCGATCGCCTTCGTCGACGGCGAGGCCGTCCGGCTCTGCTCCCGCGGCGGCAAGGACCTCGAGCGCTACTTCCCCGAGGTCGTGCTGCCCGCCGGGCGCTACGTCCTGGACGGCGAGCTCGTGATCGACCGCACGTCGCTGGAGCGCGCCGACCCGCCGTTCGCGGTCGCCGGCGACGACCCCGAGCAGTTCGACCTGCTCTCGCAGCGGATCCATCCCGCGGCGTCGCGGATCGAGCGCCTGGCGCGCGAGACCCCCGCCCGCTACCTCGCCTTCGACCTCTTGGCGCTCGAGGACGACGCGCTGCTCGAGCGCCCGTTCGCGGAGCGCCGCGCCGCGCTCGAGGCGCTGCTCGGGCGCGACGCGTTCGCGGCGGACCCGGTCGTCGACCTCGTCCCGTCGGTCCGCACCGCCGGCGAGGCGGAGGAGTGGCTGGCCCGGGCCGAGGGCGTCGTGGCGAAGGAGCTCGACGCGCCCTACCGGCCCGGAGCGCGCAAGGGCATGGTGAAGGTCAAGCGGTTGCGCACGATCGACGCGGTCGTCGTCGGCTGGCGTCCCGGCAAGGAGGAGGGGACCGTCGGATCGCTCATCCTCGGCCTCTACGACGGGGGCGAGCTGCGCGTCGTCGGCCACACCTCCGGCCTGAAGGCGAAGGAGAAGCGCGAGCTCGTCGCGACGCTCGCGCCCTACGCCAGCGGCGCGGCCGGCAGCGCCGACCCGAGCCGCTGGAACGCCGAGCGCGACCTCGAGTGGGTCGGGCTGCGACCGGAGCTCGTCGTCGAGGTCTCCTTCGACCAGGTCTCCTCCGGCCGCATCCGCCACGGCACGCGGCTCCTGCGCTGGCGCGAGGACAAGGCGCCGGAGGAGTGCGGCTTCGACCAGCTCTCGCAGGGCTGAGGCGGTCCCTCAGCCTGGAACCACCGATGATCGGCTGAGCCTCGGCGTCGAGGACCAAGACGGCGCCCGGGCCACCGGTGATGACGGTCGGTGACCCTCAGATCCTGTGGCGTGGGCACCGTCGCCG
>JALRCL010000693.1 GCA_023268575.1 Patulibacter sp. | reverse complement strand
GGTCAGCCGGTGTCGTTCGTGGTGCATGCGCAAGGTGCGACCCAGCGAGCACAGCTGCCGCTGAAGCTGATGCTGGCGGCTGAGCTGCCGGCGCGATTGAGCCTGAAGACCAAGCTCCCGTCGCTGCGCTCGCCGGGAGCGGGGCCGCGGGCTGCGGATCGCTCACGCGCGCGGAGCTGCCGCCGCCGGCGACGCCCCCGCGCTCGCCGGCGCTGCTGGCGCGGCCGACCGGCCGGGTCCTGCCGCTCGCCGCCGTCGGGCCGCTCGTCGCCCGGGCCACCGGTGCCGGGACGGCCGCGGCGCTGGGCGACGGTCGCCGGGTCGTCATCGACGGGCGCGCGCGGACGGCGACGCTGACGGACCGCGTCGGTCGCGCGCTCGTCTCCGTCCCGGCCGGCGTCGGCCCGACCCGGATCGCCTGCGTCGACCTCCGCACCTGCCTGGTGCTCGACACCGACGGCGACGGCCTGCTCGTGCTCGCCGTCGGCGCCGCCGACCTGCGCATCACCCGTCGCGTGGCCCTGCTCGGCGGACCGAGCGGGCTGGCGCTGGACCGGCGGCGCGCCCGCGCCTGGGTGACGCTCCCCGGACGCAACGAGCTGGTCGCGCTCCGCGCGGGCCGCCGTCCGCACGTCCTCGTGCGACGCCCCACCGTCCGCCAGGCCGACCGGGTCGCCGTCGAGCCACGGCGAGGAGGAGTGGTCGTCATGGGCTCCCAGGACGGTCGCCGCGTCGTCGAGCTCGTCGGACCCGCAGCGGCAGGAGCGCCAGCGAGCCGCCCAGCAGCGCGCCGCTGAGCAGGAGCCAGCGACCGAGGTAGTCCGACGGTGGATGCCCGAGGGCGTTGACGGCGTTCCACGGCTGGCGCTGGAGGATGCTCGGCAGGTAGGCGAGCAGCAGCACCCCGGAGACCGCCAAGGGCACCCGCACGTGGTTCCGGGCCGGCGCCGGCAACCGCCGCAGCGCGCCGTCGACCGCGGAGTAGCCCGGCAGCAGCACGAGATCGTGGAGCAGGAGCCCGCCCCCGAGCCAGAGCAGGAGGTTCACCGGCTGCGGAGCGACGCGGACGCCGAGCATCCGCCACAGCGCCCAGCCGATCAGCGCGAACGCCGCGAGGTGCAGCGCCACCGCCACGACCCTCGGAGCAGCACGCGGTCCGGTCCGCGGACTCCCGGCGCTCACGAGAACCAGAGCTCCCCCACCCACTTCGTGCAGTGCACGCCGGGCAGCCCCGGAACGATGATCCGGGCCGGATAGCCGTGATCGGGCGGCAGGTCGGCGCCGTTGAGTCGCAGCGCCAGCAGCGAGCGCTCGTCGTGCACCTGGGCGCGTCCGAGCGACGCGCGACGGAACGCGCCCTGCGGTTGCAGGGACTCGACGCGCAGCTCGTCGGCATCCGGCACGCCGGCGAGCGCCGCGAGGTCCCGCAGCCGCACGCCGCTCCAGGTCTGGGTGCTCGACCATCCCTCGACGCAGGCGATCGGCAGCACCTCCTCGTGCTGCTCGAGCGCCAGGAGCTCGTCGCGACGCAGCGCGCGCTCCTCACCGAGTCGCAGCCGCCACTCCGGCCCGACCATCGCCGCCGTGATCCGCGCCACGCGCGCGGTCTTGTTCACCGGCAGGCCGCGGGTGCCGGTCCCCCGGGGCGCGAACAGCGCCAGCCGCCGGAACGGCCCGCCGAGCGCCTGCCCCCCGGTCAGGACGGCGAGCAGGGCGCTCGTGGCGCCCACCCCGGCCAGCATGCCGCGGCGGCTGATCGTCTCCTCCGCCGGCCGCGGGCTGCGCAGCGCGTCGTCGCGCAGTGGCTCCAGCTCCTGCCGCGTCCGCCAGGCGCTGCGCATCCGCGGGAGGCGCACGACGACGTGCAGCAGCACGGAGGCCGTCAGGACGAGCCCGCCGTAGTAGTGCGCCCCGAGGAAGTCGAAGTGCCACGGGTACCAGAGTTGGGCGTTCGCGAGCCCGGTGGCGAGCTGGAAGATCGCGCTGGCGACGAGCAGGCCGGTCGCGGCGCGCTCGATCGCGTGCAACGGGTCGCGGACGGGCGGCCAGGCGAAGAGCTGCGGGATGACCGACCAGAGCTTCGCCAGCAGCAACGGCACGAGCGCCGTTCCGACCGCCACGTGCAGGCCCTGGGTCAGGGCGTAGATCCAGCTGGGCGAGGTCGGCCAGCCCACGACGAGCAGCTGGAGGTCGGCGCCGCGCCCGAGCGGGGCATTGCGCCCCAGGTCCGGCTGATAGGCGCTGTGGGAGAGGAACCCCGTCACCGCCACCACGGTCAGCGCGAGCAGCAGCACCAGGCCGATCAGGGTCGTGGTCCACGTCGAGCGCAACGGGCTGCGCCAGAAGCTCGCCCGTGTCGGCCCCGGTGGGGCGGGGAGGTCGCTCAGGCGGCGCACGTGTCGGCCTCCTCGGCCGAGAGCTGCAGCTCGGCGAACCAGCGACGACCGTCCCGCCACCGGGCTCGGGGCACCAACCCGGTCCGCGCCGCGACCGCGTCCAGGGCCTCGCAGCCGACGCCGGCCCACGCGAACCACTCCGACACCTCGTGACCGCGCTCCAGGCGCACGGCCCGCCGATGGATGCCGGTGCCCGGCGCGTCGAGCTCGCACAGGACCCGTCCACCGGGCGCCAGCAGCGAGGCGACGCGGCGCAGCAGCGCCGCCGGATCGCCGCCGATGCCGAGGTTGCCGTCCAGCAGGAGCGCCGTGGCGAAGCTCGCCGGCTCCCAGGGCAGCGCGCCCAGGACGTTGCCTTCGTGCACCGCGTGCCCGCCGCGACGGGCGAGCGCGACGGCGACGGGGCTGACGTCGATCCCCTCCGCGGCGATGTCGCGCGCCGCGAGCGCGCGCAGGAGGCGGCCCGGGCCGCACCCGACGTCGAACACCGGTCCGACGGCCCGCGCGAGGAGCCGCAGGTCGGCGCCGTCGGCGGGCGCGAGCCACCGCCCGACGCCGACGGGCGCCGCCGCGCCGTCCGCGTCGCGCACGAGCAACGGGAGCCGGGCGTCCCGCTGCTCCAGCGCCCCGCCGTAGAGCTGCAGTGCGGCGCTCATGCCGCGGCCGGCGCCC
>JALRCL010000638.1 GCA_023268575.1 Patulibacter sp. | reverse complement strand
CGCCATCAGCAAGACCGGCGCGGACGCCGTGCTGCTGGACCCGGGGCTCGAGCGCGAGCGGCTCGCGACCCTGCTGGAGCGGGAGCGCCCGACGCTCGTCGTGGCGGACGCCGACCTCCTCGCCGGGCTCGAGGGCGCGCTGCCCGAGCGCGTCGCCCGGGTCGCGTCGGCGTGGGACGCCGACCACGAGGCGCGTCATGGCGTCCGCGCGCTCGACGAGCTCGTCGTCGAGGGGGCGGAGCGCCCGCTGCCGCTGCCCGCGGGGCCGGGCCGCGTCGAGCTGCTCACCGCGGGCGCGACCGGCGCGCCGAAGGGCACGCGGCGCAACCGGATCCCGGCCGACGCACCGATCGCGCTGCTGGACCGGCTGCCGTTCCGCGACGGCGACACGGTCCTCGTGCTGCCCCCGCTCGCGCACGCCTGGGGCTTCGCGAACCTCGTCGTGACGCTCCTGCTCGGCGGCACCGTCGTGCTGGACCGGTCGCGCGAGCCGGTCGACGCGCTGCGGACGATCGCCCGGCATCGGGTCGACGCGCTCGTCGCGACGCCGTCGGTGCTCGAGGAGCTGCTCGCCGTGCCGGAGGAGGAGCGCGAGCGCTACGACCGCTCGTCGCTGCGCACCACCGCCGTGTCGGGGGCGGCCCTCCCGGCGGCCGTCGCGACCGCCTGGATGGCGACCTACGGCTCGGACCTCTTCAGCGTCTACGGCTCGGTCGAGGCCGGTTGGGCGACCGTGGCCGACCCGGCGGACCTCCGCGCCGCGCCGGCCACCGCGGGGCGCGCCACGATCGGCGCGACGGTGCGGATCTACGACCCGCACGGGGCGCCGCTGCCCACGCACCGCGTCGGGCTGATCCTCGTGGGCGGCCAGGCACTGCCGGATCGCTACACCGATGGCTCGCCGGTTCCGCGGATCGACGACCTCGTGCGCACCGGGGACGTCGGCTGGCTCGACGACCTCGGGCGGCTGTTCGTGCTCGGGCGCGAGGACGAGGTCGACGTCGAGCTCGGGGCCCGTCCGCCGCTGTCGGTCGCCGCGGCCGCCTGACCGCGCGCGGCCCGTCAGCCCTCGGCGTCCGGCTCCCCGTCCCAGTACGTCAGGTCGGAGATCGGCAGGAAGACGCCGGGGCGGACGGCGATCTTGCGGCTGTCGGGGTAGACGGCGACGTCCCCCGCCGGCCGGTCGCCGAGCGTCACGTACTCCAGGCCGTCCGGGCCGGCCTCGATCCGGTGCCCGACGCCGCTCGCCGGCGGCCGCAGGAAGAACGACCCGGGGCCGATCGCGTGCTCGGCGTCGCCGATCCGCGCGACGCCGGAGCCGCGTCGGACGAGGAACGCCTCCTCGCTGCGGGTGTGCCAGTGCAGCGGGGTGGCGATCGTGCCCGGCGGCAGGTCGTCGACGGCCAGGACGATCCGCCGCGCCCCGGCGGCGCGGCCCCCGTCGCGGGTCGCCGCAGCGAAGCGCCCGACGCGGAGCTCCTGGACCTCGCACTCGTCCAGGGCGACGATCGTCGAGGGGCGCGGCGAGGGCTCC
>JALRCL010000523.1 GCA_023268575.1 Patulibacter sp. | reverse complement strand
GCAGGCGCGAGGATCGCGATCGACTGCCGGGCGTGCACCCCCTCCGCGTCCCGTCCCCCCGCGGGCGTCGGTCGGCGGCCGCCCTGCTCGCGATCGCCACCGGCCTGCTCGTGTCCTCCGCCGTCCCCCCGCCGTCCGCCGACGCCTCGGGCGCCCGCCCGGGGATCCCCGACCACGGCGTGCTCGATGCCCGGGGCGGTGGTGGCCACGATGCCCGGAGCGACGCCCGGTGGCCGCTCGGGGTCGGCGTCCTCGGCAGCCGTGCGCGCCGCGCGGTCTACGCCCACCGCGGTGCCTCCGGCTACCGCCCGGAGCACACCGAAGGCGCCTACGAACTGGCGATCGCCCAAGGCGCCGACGTCATCGAGCCGGACCTCGTCCTGACGAAGGACGGCGTGCTCGTCGACCGCCACGAGAACGAGATCTCCGGCACCACCGACGTCGCGAGCCGCCCGCAGTTCGCCGCCCGGCGGACGACGAAGACGATCGACGGCACCGCCGTCACCGGCTGGTTCACCGAGGACTTCACGCTCGCCGAGCTGCGGACGCTGCGCGCGAAGGAGCGGCTGCCGGAGCTGCGACCCGCGAACGTCGCCTTCGACGGCCGCTGGGCGGTGCCGACGCTCCAGGAGGTCGTCGACCTCGCGCGCCGCGCGAGCGCGCGCACCGGCCGGACGATCGCGCTGGCGCCGGAGATCAAGCACTCGACGTACTTCCACGGCATCGGCCAGGACCCCGAGCGGGCGCTCGTCCGGCTGCTGCGCCGCAACGGGCTGAACCACCGTCGCGCGCCGGTGATCGTCCAGAGCTTCGAGGTCGGCAACCTTCGCTGGCTCCACCGCAACAGCCGCGTGCGGACGGTGCAGCTGCTCGACGCGACCGGCGGCCCGTTCGACGCGCCGGACCGGACGTACGCGCAGCTGGCCACGCCCGCCGGCCTGCGCGGGATCGCGCGCTATGCCGACGCCGTCGCGCCGAGCACGGGCCTCGTGATCCCGCGCGACGCGGCGGGCCGGTCGCAGGCGCCGACCTCGTTCGTCCGCGACGCGCACCGCGCCGGCCTGCCGGTCGTCGTCTGGACCTTCCGGCGCGAGAACGCGTTCCTGCCGCTGGAACGCCGCGTCGGGACGGACCCCGCGACGCCTGGCGACCTCGCCGGGTACCTGCGGCAGGCCCTCGACCTCGGCGTCGATGCGCTCTTCACCGACAACCCGGACATCGGCGTCGCCGCGGTGCGTGCGTTCGAGGCCGATCACCGCGGCCGTGGCCCCGCCGACGGCCGGCCCGGCCGCGGGACGGGCGGCGATCGGCCCGGTCGCGGCCAGGACTGACCGGGCACCGGCGGCCGGACGGGCCGCCGGCCCGTAGGCTCGTCCCGTGACCGTCCTCGCCGGGGAGCACGTCCTCCTGCGTCCCGTGCGGCCCGCCGACGGCGGGCCGCTGCGCGCGATCCTCGAGGAGCCGGGCGTGGCGCGCTGGTGGGGCACCGCCAGCGACGACCGGTGGCCGCTGGCCGACGATGAGACGACGCGCCGCTGGGCGATCGAGCACGAGGGCGCGATCGTCGGCCTGATCCAGGACTGGGCCGAGCAGGACCCCGACTTCCGGCACGCCGCGATCGACCTCTTCCTCGCCGCCCGGGTCCGCGGACGCGGCTTCGGACCCGACGCGATCCGTGCGCTCGTGCGCCACTGCGCCGCCGAGGGGCACCACCGGATCACGATCGATCCGCAGGCGGCGAACGCCGCGGCGATCCGCGCCTACGAGAAGGTCGGCTTCCGCCCCGTCGGGATCATGCGACGCCACGCGCGCGACCCGCAGACCGGCGCGTGGGTCGACAGCCTGCTCATGGACCTCCTCGTCGACGAGCTGCGCTGAGGGCCCGAGGCCCGGCCGATCGGCGGGCGTCCCGGCCACCCGACCCGGCGGGGCGTCCCACGCGAGCTCCGGCGACGCCGTCTCCATCCTCGCGCGGCGCTACGGTGCGCCGTCCATGCGCCTGATCGTCGCCCGCTGCGAGGTCCGCTACTCCGGTCGTCTCGAGGCCCTCCTGCCCGAGGCGCTGCGGCTGCTCATGATCAAGTCCGACGGCTCGGTGATGGTCCACGCGGACACCGGGGGCTTCAAGCCGCAGAACTGGATGACCCCGCCGACGGTCATCGAGCTCGAGCGCGGCGGGACGCCGGTCGACGAAGCGCCGACCGGCTTCGTCGGCTCGCTCGCGGGCCGCGACGCCGAGGCGCTCGCCGAGGACGCGGACGGTGGATCCGCGGCGACCGCCGGTGCCGGGGACGCCGGCGCGCCGCTGACGAAGATCGTCGTGCGCAAGCGCGCCGGAGCGACCGAGGACCGGCTGGACATCGTCATCTCCGAGGTCGTCTCGGACGTCTTCCACGACATGGGGGAGGCGGCGGCGCTGGAGAAGTCGGGCGTCGAGCGCGAGCTGCAGGAGCTCCTGGCCGACGCGCCGGAGCACTGCGGCGAGGGCTTCCGGCTCGTCCGTCGCGAGTGGCCGACCGACATCGGCCCGGTGGACCTGATGTGCCGCGACGGGGACGACGACTGGGTGGCCGTGGAGATTAAGCGCATAGCCACGATCGACGCCGTCGAACAGCTGACCCGCTACCTGGAGTTCATCCGCA
>JALRCL010000483.1 GCA_023268575.1 Patulibacter sp. | reverse complement strand
CCCCTCCTGGCTCGCGGGCCCGGCTCCCCGCCGCGCCTCAGAACGCGCCCTCGACGTGATCGAGCGCGAGGAGCCGGCCGGCCGGGTCCAGCCGGACGGTGATGGCGTCGAAGCGCAGGTCCAGCGCCGTGGGCCGGTCGGTGCGCGACGCGAGCCAGGCCGCGGCGAGGCGACGCACCTGGCGCTGCTTGCCGTCGTGCAGGGACGTCCAGGCGTCCGGGCGCCGCGCGACGCGGGCCTTGACCTCGCAGAAGACGATCGTGCGACCGTCGTGGACGACGAGGTCGATCTCGCCGAAGCGCGTCCGGGCGCGCTGCTCCACGAGGACGAACCCGAGGCGCTGGAGGTGCTGCAGCGCGAGCTCCTCGCCGCGCCGCCCGACCGCGGGGCGGCGGTCGGGCGGATCGGCGGGCGCGGGGGACGGGGCCGGTTGGGACATGGCTCGACGCTAGGCACGCCGCTCCGGCACGGGTGAGGCCGGCTGCGCCGGTCCCACGCCGGATCCGTGCCGATCGCGCACGGCGCGAAGTCGCTGCCGCTCCGTCGCCGGACCGGCACCGCTCGCCCCTGGAGCCGGCACGGTCCTCGCGCCTAGCGTCGCGGCCATGCTCGCCCGGCTCCTGACGTTCTCCCTCGACGGCCTCGACCCGCGCCCGGTGACCGTCGAGGTGGACGTGCGGCCGGGACTGCCGTCGTTCACGATCGTCGGCCTCGGGGACCTCGCGGTGCGCGAGGCGCGCGAGCGCGTCCGCGCGGCGCTGAGCAACCAGGGCTTCGAGCTGCCGCAGCGCCGGATCACGGTGAACCTCGCGCCCGCGAGCCTGCCGAAGGCCGGCCCGGGCTTCGACCTGCCGATCGCGCTCGGCGTCCTGGTGGCCAGCGGCCAGGCGCGCGACGCGGTCGTCGACGACGTCGCCGTGGTCGGCGAGCTCTCCCTCGGGGGCGAGGTCCGCGCCGCTCGCGGCGCGCTGCCGGTGGCCGAGGGCGCGCGCGACGCCGGGCTCCGCGCCGTCCTGCTCGCGCGCTCCCAGCTCGCCGAGGCGGCGCTCGTGCCGGGGCTGGCCCTGCGCGGCGCCGATTCGCTGCAGGAGGCGCTGCGCGCGCTGGCCGCCGGGGCCGCCGACGAACGGGCGACGCTCCCGGCCCCAACGGAGACCGATCCGACGGGCGGTCCCGACCTCGCCGACGTCCGGGGCCAGGCGGTCGCCCGCCGCGCGCTCGAGATCGCCGCGTGCGGCAGCCACAGCCTGCTCCTCGTCGGGCCCCCGGGCACCGGCAAGACGATGCTCGCGCGACGGCTGCCCGGGCTGCTGCCGGGGATGACGACGGCCGAGGCGCTGGAGGTCACGCGGATCCAGAGCGTCTGCGGCCTCCACGACGGGCGCGGCCTCGTCCGGGAGCGCCCGTTCCGCGCTCCCCACCACGGGACCTCCTCCGCTGGTCTCGTCGGTGGCGGATCGGTCCCGCGTCCGGGTGAGCTGACGCTCGCCCACCGCGGCGTCCTCCTGCTCGACGAGCTGCCGGAGTTCCGCCGCGACGCGCTGGAGGCGCTGCGCCTCCCCCTCGAGGACGGGCGGGTCTCCCTCATCCGCGGCGGGCGACGCCGGACCTTCCCGGCGCGGGTGCTGCTCGTGGCCGCCGCCAACCCGTGCCCGTGCGGGCACGGCGGCTCGCGGTGCCGGTGCGGCGACCACGAGCTCGAGCGCTACCGCCGTCGACTGTCCGGCCCGCTGCTGGATCGGATCGACCTGCACGTCGGCTGCCCGCGACCGACCGCGCGCCAGATCGCCGGGCCACCGGGCGACGACAGCGCGACGGTGCGGGAGCGGGTCGAGGCGGGCCGGGCCTTCGCCGCCGAGCGACGCCGGGCGACGGGCCCGCGCCGGCTCGATCACGGCCTCGCGCCCGCGGCGGCGAGCCTCCTGGACCGCTGCTACGCCCGCGGGGCGCTGAGCGGTCGTGGCCGCGCGCGGGTCCTGCGCCTCTCGCGGACGATCGCCGACCTCGACGCGAGCGACACGATCGAGCAGCACCACCTCGGCGAGGCACTGCA
This sequence comes from Patulibacter sp., assembly GCA_023268575.1. Classification (GTDB taxonomy): domain Bacteria; phylum Actinomycetota; class Thermoleophilia; order Solirubrobacterales; family Solirubrobacteraceae; genus Patulibacter. Next base: position 1,545 of record JALRCL010000483.1, on the reverse strand, counting down.
CCTGCGCCAGGCGATCGAGCAGGACGACGACGCCGCGGCGCCGGAGGCGGCGTGAGCACCTGCGCGGCGTGCCGGCGCCGGACGGCCCTCGTGGCCGCGCTGAGCCCGTGGATCGACCGTGGCGCCCGTCGGCGGCGCGGCGGCGAGGGTGCCCTGCTGGCCCGCGCGGAGCGCGATCTGCTGGACGCCCTGGGATGCGACGCCCCGCCGCCGCTCGCCGCCGACGCGGAGCTCCTCGCGCGCGAGCGCCACCACCACGCGCACGACGGGATCCTCGCCGTCTGCCGCCACGACCCGCGGTACCCGGTGCGGCTGGAGCAGCTCGAGGACCCGCCCGCGGTGCTGCACCTCCGCGGCGCTGGCGCGCCGCTGCTCGAGGAGCTCGGGGCGGGCGACCGACCCGTCGTGGCGATCGTCGGGGCCCGGCGGGCCCCGGAGGAGGGGCGCCGCGTCGCCGACGGCCTCGGCGAGCAGCTCGCCCGCGCCGGGGTCCTCGTCCTCAGCGGGATGGCCTACGGCGTCGACGCGGCCGCGCACGGCGGTGCCCTGCGCGCGGCGGAGGACGGTGCCGGAGGGGGCCATGCGACGGCGGCGGTGCTCGGTGGCGGGGTGGACCGTGCGTCGCCGAGCGGGCTGCACCGCCTCTTCGGGCGGCTCGTCGCGCAGGGCACGGTCCTCGCCGAGCTGCCGCCCGGGACGCAGCCGCGTCGCTGGACGTTCCCGGCACGCAACCGCCTGATCGCCGCGCTGGCCGACGCGGTCGTCGTCGTCTCGGCCGCGACCGGATCGGGGTCGCTCATCACCGCCGAGCTGGCCCAGGACCTGGGGCGACCGGTCGGCGCCGTGCCGGGCTCCGTCCTCGACGACCGACAAGCGGGCACGAACCGGCTGCTTCGCGACGGTGCGACGCCGGTCCTGGACCTCGACGACGTGGCCGCGATGCTCGGCACGGAGCTCGTCCTCGACCGCCCGGGACCGGCGCGGGACGGGGCCCCCGGCGATCCGGTCGTCGCGGAGATCGCCGCGCGCCTGCGCCGCCGCAGCCGGATGCTCGACGAGCTGCTCGCGGGCGAGGCCGCGCCGGCGGCCGTCCACGCGGCGCTCAGCGAGCTCGAGGCGCGTGGTCAGGTCCGCCGGGGCCTCGACGGACGGCTGAGCTGGAACGGGAACTGACCTCGACGACCGTCGGAAGCGCGGTGGCCGACGGATGACTCGTCCACGTTCGGCCCCCGGCGGCGTGACGCCGTCCGCGGGCGCGGTAGCCTCGGCGGTGATGGCCGCTCGCCGGACCCCCGTCTGCCTCACGATCGCCACGTCGGACTCCGGCGGCGGTGCCGGCATCCAGGCCGATCTCAAGGCCTTCGCGGCCTCGGGCGTGCAGGGGACGAGCGCGATCGTGGGTCTGACCGCCCAGAGCACCGTCGCCGTCACGCGGATCGAGCAGATCTCGCCCGCGATGATCGTCGAGCAGGTCCGGGTCGTGCTGGAGGATTTCGGCGTCGATGCCGTGAAGATCGGCATGGTCGGCACCCGCGAGACGATCGA
>JALRCL010000432.1 GCA_023268575.1 Patulibacter sp. | reverse complement strand
CGGGCGAGAAGGGCGAAGCGGGCGAGCGCGGACCGCAGGGCGAGCGCGGGCCCCAGGGCGATCGAGGTCCGGCGGGCGCCGACGGGGCCTCCGCGCCGACGGTGCTGCGCGGCTCCGCCGCCTTCGTCGACCCGAGCCAGGGCACCGCGTACGCCGGGCCGTTCGGCCTGCAGAACGCCGCCGACAGCCCCGACGAGGTCTCTCAGGAGCTGCTCGTCGGCGGGCAGGTGACCGCCCTGCGGATCGACGCGGCCGCCCCGGGCTCGGGCCGCCAGATCACCGCGCGCCTCCTGCGCAACGGCGAGGCGACCGCGCTCACCTGCGCGATCTCCGGGACCGCCCGCAGCTGCACCGACAGCGACGCCGACCACGCCGTGACCGTCGCGGCCGGCGACGCGCTGACGCTGCGGATCGGCAACCCGGACGCACGCCCGCTCTACGCGGTGCGCTGGGCCGCGCGGATCGCCCCGTGAGCGCGTCGGGTGAGCGGCGCTTCGGGCGCCGCGGGCTGCTCGTCGCCGGCGCCGGCCTCGTGGCGGGCGCCGCCGTCGGCGGGGGCGCGACGCTGGCCGGCGGCGCCGCGCCGAGCGCTGAGGTGCAGCTCCGACGCAGCGCGTGGTCGGCGCTGCGCGGCCGCACGATCCGCGTCGAGGGCGGCCGGCGAGCCCGGATCCTCGGGGTCGAGGACCTCGGCCGCCCGGGCACGCGCCTGCGCGCCGCGACGACCGGCCGCGAGGACGCGTTCGTCCTGCGGCTCGCGCTGGACCGCCCGGCGCCGACGGACGAGCCGGTCGTCCTGCACCACCCCAAGCTCGGCGCCGTTCCGCTGCTCCTGACGCACGGCCGCGGCCGCGGTCACGTCGCCACCATCGATCGCCGCACCGCGGCCTGAGGAGGACCATGCCCTACGAGGCCTTCATCGGCGAGCTCATGCTCTTCGCCGGCACCTACGCACCGCGCGGATGGCTGCCGTGCCAGGGCCAGACGCTGCCGATCAACCAGAACGAGGCGCTCTTCTCGATCCTCGGGGTCAACTACGGCGGCAACGGCACGACGACGTTCGCGCTGCCGGACCTCCGGGGCCGCGCGCCGCTCGGCGTCGGCCAGGGGCCGGGCCTCTCGCCGAAGACGCTCGGCGAGGTCGGCGGCTACGAGCAGGTCACGCTGACCCAGAACCAGATGCCGCAGCACACGCACGCCGTCGCGCCGGCGGCGAGCGACGCGCAGCAGACGACGAACCGGCCGGCGGGCAGCGCCCCGGCCGTGGGCGGCAGCTACGGGCCCGCGACGGGCGCGACCGGACAGCAGGCCATGTCGACCCCCGCGGGCGGCAGCCAGCCGCACGAGAACCGCCCGCCGTACCTCGTGCTCACCTGGTGCATCTGCGTCGAGGGGATCTTCCCCTCGCGCGAGTAGGCCGGGGGCCTCCGCGACCCGCTGTGGCAGGCTCCGCGCATGGTTCCTGCCGGCGAGTCGCCCGACGACGCCATCCGCGCCTCCGACGGGGAGCGGGACACGGCGATCGAGCGGCTGCGCGAGAGCGCGGCCGAGGGCCGGCTGACGTTCGAGGAGCTCGCCGACCGGATCGAGGGCGCCGCCGGCGCACGGACTCGCGGGGACCTGCGCGCGCTGCTCGGCGACCTGCCGGCCGAGCTGCCGGCGACGGCCCGTGCCGGCTCGCCCGCCGGCGCGGTCGAGGAGCACCGCGCGTCGTTCCGCGACCTGCGCCGCGACGGGCGCTGGACGGTCCCGCCCCGCAGCCGGTGGCGGACGATCTTCGGCGACGTCGTCCTCGACCTGCGCGAGGCGGCCGTCGCGTACGACCGGATCGAGATCGACGCGACGACGGTGTTCGGCGACGTCCGGCTGCTCGTGCCCGAGGGGATCGAGGTCCACCTGCGCGGCTCGAGCTTCTTCGGCGACCTGCGCCAGGACGCGGGACGCCACGCCCCGGCCGGGGCCCCGGTCGTGGCCCTCGATGCCCGCACGACCTTCGGCGACGTCCGGGTCCAGGCGGCGCGGCTGCGCGACCGGATCGCCCGTCTGGGGCGACGCCGCTCGGACGCGTGACCCGGGTGGTCGAGCGGGTGAATCGACGTGTCCGACCGCGTCAGGCGGGTACCGGTCGAGCATCATGGACCATCACGACGAGTTCACGGTGCTCGCGGTGTGCGCGCCGGAGCAGGCGTTCGCGTACGTGGCCGACCTCCACCACGCCCCGGAGTGGTTCCCCCGCCCCCTCGCCGTCGGTCTCGTGAGCGGCGAGGACCCGCTGCGGATCGGCACCGCCTACGAGCTGCGCGGCGCCCTGCCCGGTCTGCGGCGCGGCCTGCACTACGAGGTGATCGAGGTCGAGCCGCCGTACCGGATCACCTGGGCGACGAGCGCGCCCCGCGCGCTGCACGGCTGCGACGCGTTCACGATCGAGCCGGAGCCGCGCGGGTGCGCGGTGCGCTTCACGAGCGACTTCCTGCTGCACGGCGCCGCGGAGCTGCGCTGGCGCCTCGGGGGCGGCGCGCTGCTGCGGCGCGCGCTCCTGCGCAGCGCGCGCAACCTCGCCGCGCGGCTCCCCGCACCGTCCCCCGCGCTGGCGCTCGCCTGAGCGGCGGCCGCGCGAGCTCCGGGCCGCAGGGCGATAGCGTCGGGGCGTGCCCCAGATCGACCTCGTCGAGTTCACCGACCCCGCCTGCCCGTTCGCCTACAGCGCCGAGCCGACCAAGTGGCGGCTGCTCTGGCGCTACGGCGACGGGCTGACGTGGACGATCCGGGTCGTCGGCCTGGCGCGCGACGCCGACGCGCAGCGGGCCAAGGGCTTCGACGACGAGCGCAACGCGTCGGTCCTGCGCCACTTCGACGAGTACGGCATGCCGCTGACGACCGTCGGCCGCCGGCCGCCGGCCGGCTCCTGGGACGCCTGCCGCACGATCGTCGCCGCGCGCGAGTTCGCGACGGGCAGCGAGCCGGCCGTCCTGCGAGCCCTCCGCGTGCTCGGGCTCGCGGAGGGCCGGGCGATCGACGACCCGGAGGTCCTCGACGAGGCGGCGCGTCGCGGCGGGCTCGACCCCGCCGAGGTCCGTGAGTGGGCCGCCGACGACGCGACCGCGCGCGCCTTCCAGGCCGACCTCGCCGCCGCCCGGGATCCCGGGCCCGCCGCGCTGGCCCTCGACCACCGGCTCGCCGACGCCGAGCCCGATGTCCTCGCCGAGCTGCCGCCGGCGCTCCACGTCGGGTCCGCCGGCCGCCGCTACACCTGCCCGAGCTACGTCCTGCGCAACGGCAACCGCAGCGCCGAGGTCCCGGGGTTCCAGCCGTGGGCCGCCGTCGAGAACGCGGTGGCGAACCTCGTGCCGACGCTCGCGCCGCAACCGTGGGCCGCCGACGTCACGGAGGTCCTGACCTGGGCGGCCGGCGAGCCGCTCGCGACGGTCGAGGTCGCCGCCCTGCTGGACCGGCAGGACGAGCGCGACGCGGTGCGCGACGAGTTGCGTCAGGCGGGTGCGCGAGCGCAGGCGGTCGGGACCGACGCGTTCTGGACCGTCGGCTGAGCGACCGGTCCGCGGTCCGGATCGCCCATCCGCTCGGGACCGCCCAGCGCGCGCGCTAGCGTCGTCGGCGTGCCGAGCGTCGACATCACGACCTACACCGATCCGGCGTGCCCGTACGCCTTCAGCGCCGAGCCGATCCGGTGGCGGCTGCGCTGGCGCTACGGCGACGAGCTGCGCTGGCACCTGCGCCTCGTCGGCCTCTCGCGGGACGGCGCCTCGTACGAGCGGATGGGCTTCACCCCGGAGCGCGCGGCCGCCTCCCTGCGGCACTTCGACGCCTACGGTCAGCCGTTGACGACGGCCGAGCGCCGTCCGGTCGGCGGCACGTGGCCGGCCTGCGAGGCGATCGTCGCGGTCCGCGAGCGGCGGGGCGTCGACGACGCCGTGACCCTGCTGCGGGCCCTCCACGTCGAGACGCTCGCGGGCGCGGCCGTGCTGAGCGACGACGCGACCCTGGCCGCCGCGCTCGAGGCGGGCGGGCTCGACGTCACGCTCGACGACCTCGCCGGCTGGCGCACCGAGGAGGACGTCCAGGCCGCCTTCCGCGCCGACCTCTCCGCGTCCCGCCGCCCCTCCCCCGCGGCGGTGGCGCTCGACCAGAAGCTCGCCCCTTCCGGCGAGGACTGGACCGCCGAGCAGGCCGGCGAGCCGCTCGGGCCGCGTCGCTACACCTGCCCGAGCTACGTCCTGGAGCGCGACGGCCAGGTGCTCGAGGCACCGGGCTTCCACACGGCGCTGACGATCGAGACGCTCGTGGCGAACCTCGCCCCGGAGCTCGAGCAGCGTCCGTGGGCGAGCGACCCGCTCGAGGTCGTCCGCTGGGCCGGGGAGCCGCTGACGACCCAGGAGGTCGCCGCGGTCCTCGACCGAGAGGACGAGCGCGACGCCGTCGGCGAGGAGCTCGCCGCCGCCGGCGCGACCCGTCGCGCGATCGGCACCGACGCGCTCTGGACCGCCTGAGCGCGGGCGGCGACGCCGCCCCTCGGACTCAGGCGCCGCCGGCCAGCGACCGCAGCAGCGCGAGCTCGGCGGCCGCGGCGCGTCCGAGGTCGCCGAGATCGACCGACTCGTCGGCCGCGTGGATCCGGGAGCGGTCGTCGCCGGCGCCCCAGAGCACGAACTCGGCGTCCGGGTAGATCGCCGCCAGGTCGGCGCAGAGCGGGATCGCCCCGCCCGTGCCGATCCGGCTGACCGGCGCCGCGTAGCCGGCCTCGAGCGCGGCCGCCGCCGCGGTCGCGACCGGTCCCTCGCCGCCAAGCAGCGCCCCCGGAGCCAGTGCGCTGACCTCGAACGCCAGCTGCACGCCCCACGGCGCGACGGCCCGGACGTGCGCCACGAGCGCGTCGGCCGCCGCCTGCGGATCCTGCGTCGGGGCCAGGCGCATCGAGAGCTTCGCCCGCGCGCTGGGGATCAGCGCGTTGCCGGCGCCCCGGACCGTCGGCGCGTCGATGCCCACGGCGGTGACCGACGGCCGCGTCAGCAGGCGCTCGGCCAGCGGGCCCGACCCGACCAGCGCGACGCCGTCCAGCACGCCGGCCTCGCGCCGGAACTGGGCCTCGTCGAGCGCGTCGCCGTCCCACGGCAGCCGGTCGAGGCCCGCCACCGCGACGTCGCCCTCGGCGTCGTGGAGCGTCGCGATGATCCGCGACAGCGCCACGAGCGCGTCGGGTGCGGCCCCTCCGGCGACCCCGGAGTGGACGAAGTCCCGCAGGGTCGACACGGTCACCTCGACGACGGCGAAGCCGCGCAGCGACGTCGTGAGCGTCGGCGTGCCCGTGGCGACGTTCGAGCCGTCGGCGATGATGAACGCGTCGGCGCGGAAGCGCTCGGGATCGGCGGCCACGAGCGTCGAGAGGGTGCCCTCGCCCGTCTCCTCCTCGCCCTCGACGAGGACCTTGATCCCCAGCCCCGCCGCCCGCAGGTCGCCGAGCGCCCGCAGCGCCGCGACGTGCAGCGCGATGCCGCACTTGTCGTCGGCGGTGCCGCGGCCGTAGAGGCGTCCGTCGCGCTCCGTCGCCGTGAAGGCCGGGGTCGTCCACGCCTCCTCGGGACCGGCCGGCTGCACGTCGTAGTGGGCGTAGAGCAGGACGGTCGGCGCATCGCCGCCGGCGGGCGGGGCGACCTGGCCGAAGACCGCCGGGGCGGCGCCGGGGACCTCGATCTGGGCGACGTCGTCGAGCCCTGCCTCGCGCAGCAGCCGCTCGGTAAGGTCGGCGGCGGCCCGGACGGGCTCGCTCGGGAAGCCCGGGAAGGCGACCGACGGCAGCGCCACGAGCGCCTCGAGGTCGGCGCGCAGGCGGGCCTGGTCGATCTGGGTGTCGGTGCTCATGCGGTGCTCGGGCTCCCGGTCGCGGAACGGTCGGCCGGCGCGTCGAGGCGCGCGAGCAGGACGTCGCGCAGGGTCGCGACGTCCTCGGCCACGGCGTCGGCACCCGCGAGCTCGTCAGCCGCGTGCGGCCCGGTGGCCACCGCGATCACGCCGACGCCGTCGTGGCGGGCGCAGGCGATGTCGCGCGGGGTGTCGCCGATGACGATCGTGCGCGCGGCCGGCCACGGCGCGCCGTCGTCGCGCAGCGCCGCGCCGACGCGGGCGCGGGCGATCTCCGGGAGGTGGTCCCGGACCTCGTGATCGGAGCCGAACCCGCCGCCGAGCGTCGCGTCGAACCAGCGACCGATGCCGGCCGCGTCGAGCTTGCGGCGCGCGACCGGCTCGAAGTTGCCGGTCACGAGGGCCTGCACGACGTCGTCGCGTGCGTGCAGCTCG
>JALRCL010000375.1 GCA_023268575.1 Patulibacter sp. | reverse complement strand
CGTCATCGTGCCGCTCTTCGCGCTCGCCAACGCGGGGATCGCGATCGACGGCCAGCTCCTGCGCGACGCCGCCTCCTCGACGGTGACGCTCGGCATCCTCCTCGGCTACGTCGTCGGCAAGCCCGTGGGCATCGTCGTCGGGGCGTTCCTCGCGAGCCGCCCGCGATTCGGCGGGCATCGGCCGTCGGTCACCTGGCCGATCATCGGCGCGGCCGGCGGCGCGGCCGGCGTCGGCTTCACGGTGTCGCTGCTCATCGCGAACCTCGCGTTCGAGGGCTCGCTGCTCGACGAGGCGAAGGTCGGCATCCTCGCGAGCGCGATCCTCTCGCCGCTCGTCGCGTGGACGATGTTCGCCCTCTACCGCCGGATCCCCGAGGAGCGCCTGGCACCGCAGCTCGGGCGGGTCGCGGAGTCGCTCGTCGACCTGACCGCGGACGTCGATCCCGAGCGCGACCACGTCCGCGGCGACCCGGACGCCGAGGTGACCATCGTCGAGTACGCCGACTTCGAGTGCCCCTTCTGCGGCCGGGCCGAGCCCGCGATCCGCGCGCTGCTGGAGGCCGAGGCGGGCGAGGGCCTGCGCTACGTGTTCCGCCACCTGCCCCTGCCCGACGTCCACCCGCGGGCCCAGCTCGCCGCCGAGGCGGCCGAGGCGGCCGGCGCGCAGGGCGCGTTCTGGGAGATGCACGACCGGCTCTACGAGCACCAGGACGAGCTCGCCCCGAAGGAGCTGCGCCGACACGCCGAGGCACTGGGGCTCGACGGCGAGCGGTTCCTCGAGGACCTCCGGTCCGGCCGGTTCCGGGCGCGGGTGCGCCGCGACGTCGACAGCGCCGACGAGTCCGGGGTGTCCGGCACGCCGACGTTCTTCGTCAACGGCCGGCGCCATCACGGCGTGTACGACGCGGCGAGCCTCGAGCAGGCGGTGCGCAGCGCGCGGATGCGCGCGCGGTCCAGGCGGCTCGTCGAGGGCGACTGAGCGACCGCCGGCGCAGCTCGCGTCGGCCCCCGCTGGTCCTCCTCGGGTCCCGCCGGTCCCCGGCACGGCCGTACCATCGGCCACGGTGCCGGACGATCGGTCGCAGCCCACCTCCGCGTCGTGCGCGATCCGCGTGCGGGCCATGCCGCTCACGGCGCGCGAGCACCGCGCTCGGGAGGGCCGCCGGCGCGCGGTCGGCGACCCCGCGACGGCCGCGGCACGGCTCGTCGTCGGGACGACCGAGGAGGGCGGAGCCGTCGCCGTGCTCGGGACGCCCGAGCCGGGCAGCACGGTCGACGTGCCCGCGAGGAGCGGCGGAGGGCCCGCGCTCCGGGTCGCGCCGGACGAGGTCGTGCCCCTGCCGCCCGGCGTGGCGGCCGAGACGGCTGCCGCGTCCCTCGATCCGCTGCTCGAGGCGCTCGCGATCGTCGGCGCGCTCGGGCGGCTCCGCGGCGCGTCGGTGCTCGTGACCGACGGCACGACCGCGCTCGGGCGGGCGCTCGTGGCCTGCGCCGCGCGTGCCGGTGCTCAGGTCACCGCGGTGCTGCCCGACCCCGCCGCGGGGAGCCCGCCCGCACCCGCGAGGGTGGAGGACGCGCCGTCGCCGGAGGAGCCGACGACGCCGAAGGGCCGAGGACCCCGGGAGAGCGAGTCCGTGCCGTCCGTGCTGCAGGACTGCGCAACGCCGGGGGACCGCGCAACGCCACGGGACCGGCCAACGCCAGGAGACCGGGCCGCACCACAGGACCGGCCAACGCCGGGAGACCGGGCGACGCCGGGCGCCTCCCGGTCGGCGGCGGACGTGCTCCGCGATGCCGGGGCCGCCGAGGTCGTCGACGCCCGGCACACGCCCTACGCCGTGCTGCCACAGTTCGACGTGGTCCTCACCGAGGTCGACGAGCCCGGCCCGCTGCACGAGCACCACCCGCTGCACCAGGCGCTGGCGGCGACCCGGCGACGCGGGACCCTCGTCCCGCTCGGCGCACCCGCCCCCGAGGACGCCGCCGCCAAGCGCGTCCGGGTCCTCCCGCCGCCGCCCGCGCCGACGGTCGCCGACCTGCGGCGCGCGGTCGACGCGCTCGCGGCGGGCGTCGCGGACCCGCTCCCGCCGAGGGACTTCCCGGGCGCGGACCGCGCCGCCGCCCGCGCGGCGCTCGCGGCCGACGGCGAGCGCCGCGGCGCGATCGTCCTCTCGTGGCCCTGACCGACAACGCCCGGCGCGGGACCGTCGGCGCAGCGACCCGTCTCCCGGCGCGGGACGCCCGAGCACGCAGGAACGTCGCTCCGCCGGAGAGCGAACCTCCTCCGCGCGTCGCCCGCCCGGCGCGCGGAGGAGCTTTCGTGTCACAGCGCAGGGGAACGTCCTCCGCATCGCCGGACGAGCGACGCGGAGGAGGTTCGCGTCGTCGCGTGCCCGCCGGTCGTCGAGGCATCCGCGCGCCGCGGCGCGGCCGCGCCGCGGCGCCGGGGCCCTCGCCCAGGGAGCGGCTGCGCGAGACCGTCATGATCGACGGCATGTCGACCGCTTCGATGACCGCCGTCGTCGCCCCCGAGCCGGGGCCGCCCGAGGTGCTCGAGCTGCGCGAGGTGCCGCGGCCGGTGCCCGGACCGGGCGCGGTGTTCATCCGGGCGACCGCGATCGGCGTGAACCCGGTCGACGCGAAGACGCGCGCGGGCAAGGGCGCGGCGGGGCTGCTCGACGGGGCTCCGCACCCCGGGCACCCGGACGCCGACGGCGCGGGCGCGTTCCCGTGGATCCCCGGCTGGGACGTCGCGGGCGTCGTGGAGGAGGCGGGGTGGGGCGTCGTGCGGTTCGCGCCCGGCGACCGGGTGTTCGGGATGGTCGGGTTCCCGCGACGCGCCGACGGCTACGCGGAGTACGTCGTCGCGCCGCAGAGCCAGCTCAGCCGCTCGCCGCGCTCGCTCTCCGACGAGGAGACCGTCGCGCTCGCGCTGCCGGGCCTGACGGCGTGGCAGGCGCTCGTGGACGCCGGCGGGCTCGAGGTGAACCAGCGGCTGCTCGTCCTGGCCGCCGCCGGCGGCGTCGGGCACCTCGCCGTCCAGATCGGCGTCGACCTCGGCGCCGAAGTGGTCGCCGTCGGGTCCCCGGGCAACCTCGAGTTCCTCCGCGACCTCGGCGCGAGCGAGGTGCTCGACCGCACCGCGATCGACGACCTCGCCTCGGCGACCGCGCCGGTCGACCTCGTCCTCGACGGGGTCGGCGGCGACGTCCGCGCCCAGGCGTTCGCGGTCGCGAAGGCCGGCGGCGTCGTGGCGACGCTGCCCTCGAACAGCTGGGCCGGTCCGGTCCCCCGCGACGACGTCCGTGCGCCGCAGGTCTTCGTCGTCCCCGACGGGCTCGAGCTGCAGCTCCTCACCGGCACGGTCGAGCGCGGGATGCTCAAGCCCCACGTCGCCGACGTGCTCCCGCTCGCCGAGGCGGCCGAGGCGCACCGCCGGATCGCGTCCGGGACGGTCCGGGGCAAGCTCGTC
>JALRCL010000350.1 GCA_023268575.1 Patulibacter sp. | reverse complement strand
CCCGGTGCGCGCGGGCCGCGGGATAGGGGTACTCGAGCCCCTCCCACGCCGCGGCCACCGCGGTCCACGTCGCATGGTCGTCGACCCCGCACGCGCGGTCGTGGTCGGCGCGCGCGTGCAGGAGGTTCGCCCGCTCCGTCGGGCCGGCGTCGACCGCGGCGGCCTCCACGCGGCGCAGCATCGCGCTCGCCCGCTCGCGGGCGGGGCCGTCGTCGGCCCGCCGGTCCCGGTCCCGCTGGGCCGCCGTCGCCTCGATCTCGACGCCGATCGCCGACAGGAGCGCCATCCGCGCCTGGTCCTCCGCGCAGAGCTCGATCCGGTCCAGGCCCGCGTCGATCGCGCGGCGTGCGGCGTCGAGGTCGCCGACCCGCTCCTCGTAGCGCGCACGGGTCATGGCGACCGGCACGTGGAACTGCGGTTCGGTCGACCGCTCGCCGAGCAGCTCGATCTCCGGCAGCAGCGCGGCGGCCTGCTCGTGATCGCCCCGCCCGAGGGCGAGGTCGGCGTAGCGCAGGAGGAGGTTCAGGCGACCGACCTCCGAGGAGCGCCGTTCCGTGACGTCGGGCAGGACCGCGGCCGCCTCGTCCCAGTCGCCGAGCGCGAAGGAGAGCTCGGAGAGGACCGCCTGCTGCCAGCGGTGGTCGCTGCCCGGCGACGGCACGACGCGCAGCCCGGTCCGGGTGACCTCGCGCGCCTCGCGCGTGCGGCCGGCGATGTGCAGCGCGTCGGCGAGGTTCACGTACCCGGCGCCGAGCTCGGCGACCGCCCCGTCGCGCTCGGCGACGGCGATCGCGCGGCGCAGCTCGCGCGCGCCGTCCTCGGGGCGCCCGGTCGCCGCCAGGGCGACCCCGAGCGCGTTGCGGGCCCGCGACTCGGAGACCCGGTCGCCGACCGCGTGCGCGAGGACGAGCGCCTCGCGGGCGAGCTCGACGACCTCGCCGTAGCGCCCCTGCAGCATCCGGGCCTTCGCCTTCCAGCTGACGAGGCGCGCGTGCTCGACGCAGACGAGCCCGTCGAGCAGCCCGAGCGCCCGCTCGGTCGTCTCGAGCGCCTCGAGCGGCCGCAGGAGCGCCCACTGCGCGCGTGCCAGGCGCTCCAGGAGGTCCGCCGTCAGCCGCAGGTCCTCCTGCTCGTCGACGAGCTCGAGCGCGGCGAGCAGCAGCGCCTCGGCGCGCTCGTGCTCGGCGAGGTGGGCGTGCGCCTGCGCGGCGTCGCGCAGCAGCAGGACGCGCGAGCCGCCGGCGACCGCCTCGGCGTCCGGCACCGCCGGCCACAGCCCGAGCGCGCGCTCCAGCAGGTCGGCCTCCTCGCCGTGGGCGTGGACCTCGTGCGCGGCCCGCGCGGCCCGCACCGCGGTCCGGAGGGCGGCCGGCTGGTCGCCGGCGGCCGCGTAGTGGTGCGCGATCCCCGACGTCAGGTGGACGCCCGCCCCGCCGTCGGCGAGGCGCCGCTCGAGGACGGTCGCGAGCGCGCGGTGCAGCTCGGCCCGCTCGCCGGGCAGGAGGTCGTCGTCGACCACCTCGCGCAGCAGCGCGTGGCGGAAGGCGTAACGGCCGTCCTCGTCCACGACGACGATCTGCTGCGCGACCGCCTCGCGCAAGGCGTCGCGCAGCGGCCGCGGGTCCAGACCGGCCACGTCGGCCAGCGCGTCGTGGTCGACGCGCTGGCCGACCGCGATGACCCGCAGCAGCTCCTGGGCGTCGGCCGGCAGGCGCTCCGTGCGCACCATGAGCGCGTCGCGCAGCGTCGAGGGCAGGGCGCCCCGGCCGTCGGGACCGGCGGCCAGCAGCTCCTCGGCGAACAGCGGGTTGCCCTCGCTGCGCCCGTGCAGGCGACCGAGCAGCGCGTCGTCGGGCATCGCGCCGAGCAGATCGGCCAGCAGCTCCCCGAGCTCGTCGCGGTCGAGCGGGCGCAGCTCGATCCGGCGCGCCCGCACGTCGCGCTCGAGCTCGGCCAGCAGCGGGCGCATCGGGTGCCGGCGGTGCAGCTCGTCGTGGCGGTAGGTCCCGACGACGAGCAGCCGCTCGTGGACGAGGGAGCGGGCGAGGAAGCTCAGGAACGCGCGCGTGGAGCGATCGGCCCAGTGGAGGTCCTCGAGGACGAGCAGCAGCGGCCGATCGGCCGCGAGGCGGTCCAGGAGCTCCAGCAGCGCCTCGAACAGCCGGCCCTGGCCGTCGTCGACGTCGGGACCGGGCGCCTCGGCGGCGCCGTCGAGGCCGGGCAGGACGCGACCGAGCGCCCGGCGGGTCGCCGGATCGAGCGTCTCGAGCACCGGATGGGCGTCGCGCAGGAGCGGGCGGAGCGCCCCGACGAGCGGCGCGTAGGCGAGCTCGCCGTCGCCGAGCTGGACGCACTCGCCGGCGAGGACGAGCGCGCCGACCTCCTCCGTCGCGCCGGCGGGACGGTCCGACGCGACGGAGGGGACGGGATCCGCCACCGGGGCGGCGGCGACGAGCTGTCGCAGCTCGCGGACGAGCCGGGTCTTGCCGACCCCGCTCTCACCCGCGACGAACGCCAGCGAGGGGCGCCGCGCTGCGGCGTCCAGCAGCGCGGCCCGCAGCTCCGCGAGCTCCGCGGAGCGGCCGACGACGCGAGCGCTCGTCACGCGCGTGCCCATGACCGAAGGATCGCAGCAGGCGACGCGGGAACGGGACGGGACGGCCGTCGTCGTGACGCCCCGGGGCGAACCGGGCGACGTCGGCGCGCTCGGCGCGTGCGGCGGCGCGGGCGAGGTCGGCCTCGCGGGCGGCGACGAGCTGGCTGGTGAGGTGTCCGTGCATCGTGTGCTCCCTACGGTCGGTTCGGGCACGACCACATGCTGGACCGCCGGGCACCCCGCCACATCGGGCGTTCGCCGCGACCTGCGGGCTGCGAGGCCTTACCCGCCGCGGGCCACCTGCGGGCACCCCTTACCCGGCGCGCACAGCACCTCAGGCCGCGGGCGCGGGCCCGGCGATCGCCGGGACGAGCGCGGGCCCGGGGACCCGGTGCTCAGGCGGTGGCGAGCAGCTCGAAGCCGCGTCGCTCGAGGTCGCTGATGCGGCGCGACCCGCGCGCCTCGCCGTCCCACGCGACCATCACGGTGCGGGCCTCGGCGACGAGCACGTCGGCCGGGGTGCGGATCCGGCAGTCGAGCGTCACGCTCGAGCCGCCGAGACGGGCGAGGCGGTGCTCGACGATCGCCTCGCCGTCGTCGAGCAGCAGCTCGTGGCGGTGATCGAGCTCCACGCGCGCGAGGACCCAGCCGCGCGGGCCCGGGTCCTCGGGCTCCCCCTCGGCGGCCGCCGCCAGCAGCTCCTGGAGCAACCGGACCCGGCCGAGCTCCATGAGCTGGTGGTAGACGGACTGG
>JALRCL010000328.1 GCA_023268575.1 Patulibacter sp. | reverse complement strand
CTCGAGCTTGTACTCGAATGACCATTCGGCGGTGGACGAGTCGTATGCGGGCACGGCGTTGCGTCGCTCGATGAGGTCGTCGACCGACCGCGCGGTGACCGTCGTCGTTCCTGGGATGGTGATGTCGTTGTCCTCGTCGGCGCGAGTCACGCGAGCGCCCAGCTGTGCGCGAGCCTGCGCCAGCACGGCTGGGCGGGCGAGATCCTGCTGCTCGGCGACGAGCCGTCGCTGCCCTACCAGCGCCCGCCGCTGTCCAAGGGGCTGCTCGCCGGCGACGCGGCGCTCGCGGACCTCCTCATCCGCAAGCCCGAGTTCTACGAGAAGCAGCAGGTCGCCTTCCGTCAGGGCCGCGTCGCGACGATCGAGCGCGCGGCGGGCGCCGTGCGCCTGGAGGACGGGGAGGTGGTGGGCTACGACCGGCTGGTGCTCTGCACGGGCGCGCGCCCGCGGCCGCTGCCCGTCCCCGGCGCCGACCTCGCCGGCGTCCACGTCCTGCGCGGCGCCGCCGACGCCGAGGCCATCCGGGAACGCCTCGGGGACATCGGGCGCGCGGTGGTCGTCGGCGCCGGCTACGTCGGGCTCGAGGCGGCGGCCTCGCTGCGCAAGCGCGGCGTCGCGGTCACCGTGCTCGAGGCGGCCGACCGCGTCCTGCAGCGCGTGACGTCGCCGGAGATCTCGGCCTTCTACGACCGCGTCCACCGCGAGGAGGGCGTCGACCTGCGGGTGGGCGTCGGCGTGGCGGCGATCGAGGGCGACGAGGCGGTCCGCGGCGTCCGGCTCGCCGATGGTGCGCTCGTCTCGGCGGACCTCGTCGTCGTCGGCGTGGGCGTCGTGCCGAACGTCGAGCTGGCACGCGACGCCGGGCTGGCGGTCGACGACGGCATCGTCGTCGACGCGGCCGGGCGCACGGACGACCCGCGCATCTTCGCGGCCGGGGACTGCGCGTCCGCCCACGACGCCCGCTACGACCGGCGCCTGCGCCTGGAGTGCGTGTCGAGCGCCGTCGATCAGGCCAAGCGCGTCGCGGCGGCGATCTGCGGCGGGGACGAGAGGGCCGCCGCGGTGCCCTGGTTCTGGTCCGACCAGTACGACGTGAAGCTCCAGATCGCGGGCCTGCGCGCGGGCCACGACGAGGTCGTGCTGCGCGGCGACCCGGACGACGGCCGGAGCTTCGCGTGCTTCTCCCTCGCCGACGGCCGGCTGATCGCCGCCGACTGCGTCAACCGGCCGCAGGAGTTCGCGTTCGCCAAGCGCGCCATCGCCGAGGGCCTCTCGCCCGACCGCGCTGCGCTCGCCGATCCGCGAACGCCCCTCGCGTCGCTGCTCCGCGCGCCGGCGCCCAGCGCCGGCTGACGTCCGCGCCCCGTCACGGCGACGGGCGCCCTGACGGGGCGACGCACGTGCGCTGTCCGCCTCGCGTTCGAGCCCCTCGCCCCCGCGGCGCGCCGTCATCGAGTCCGGCGACGGCCACCGGACTCGATGCGCGCTGCTCAGCGCGGCGGCGTCACCCGCACGAACACCACGTTTGTAAGCGTCTCTACCTGATGACGCTGCACATTTCGAAAGTGTTCGGTTCCCGCAAGCCGTCCAATAACAGCCATATGAGGCCGGCTTTGACGCCACAAGACATTTGCAACC
>JALRCL010000258.1 GCA_023268575.1 Patulibacter sp. | reverse complement strand
GCAGGCCGCGAACGTCCGCGGGGCGTTCGCCGTCGAGGGAACCGTCCCGCCCGGGCGTGCCCTGCTCGTCGACGACGTGCGGCAGAGCGGATGGACGCTGGCGATGGTCGGGGGGCAGCTGCGCCGACGCGGTGCCGACGCGGTGTTCCCCGTCGTCCTGTCCACGAGCTGAATGGCGTCCCAGCCGTCCGGCCGCCGCGTCCGCGCCGGCGTCCGACTGCGCCGGCCGCGGTCGGGCTCGCCCTGGCTGGACGTTCGTCCGGTTCAGTTCCGGGCTGCCGTGACCGATGCGCTGAGCGACCCCGCGACGACCGCGACACGCCCTGGCGGCGAGCGCGCTCCAGCCCCCAGGATCCACGTGCGCACCACCCCCGCCAGCCCACCACGACGACGCTCCGTGGTGGGGACGACCGCCGCGGTCGCCGCGATGACGGCCATCGGCCTCTCGGCCGGCAGCGGCAGCGCATCCGCCGGCGCCGCGGCCGAGGCCCAGGCGCAGCCACGCCTCTCGGGCGGGACCTGCGCACGCGGCTGGACGGGGCCGAAGAGCTACACCGCCAAGCAGCAGCTGCTCGCGCGCCGGCCCGACGGGGGCGTACCCAACGGCGTGGCCAGCGAGCCGGCGTTCTCGCGCGACAGCCGCGCGAACCGCTACGTCGCCTACACCTCGACCGCGACCGACATCGCCGTCCCCGTGACGCCGGGGCGCCGCAACGTCTTCGTCGCGGTCCGGACCGGACGGGTCACCAAGAACGCGAATCACTGGCGGCTCGGCCGGTCGGACCTCGTGTCGGTGGCGCCCGGAGGCGTGGCCGCCGACGGCGACTCGTGGGGGGCCTCGATCTCGGGCTGGAGCGGCGGGCGCGACCAGGCACGGGGCGCGCGCCTCCTGGCGTTCCTCTCGACCGCGACGAACCTCACCGCCGACGGCAACCCGGGCGGCACCGGGGCGTTCATCCGCAAGGTCGGCGGGGGCGGGATCGCCCGCGTGAACGCCCCGGGCGCGGCGACGGGCGTCGCGGTCTCGGGCGACTCGAAGTACGTCTACGTCTCGACCGATCTCGGGCTCTTCCTCTGGCACGCAGGGAAGGTCCGCCGCCTGCTCACGGGCGGCGGGATCTCGTCTCCGTCGACGACCTTCAACGGCGCCCAGGCCGCCTTCGAGCGCGACGGCGTCGTCTGGACCATCCGACGGGCCGGAGGCCGCCGCCGGAT
Source organism: Patulibacter sp. (assembly GCA_023268575.1). Taxonomy (GTDB): domain Bacteria; phylum Actinomycetota; class Thermoleophilia; order Solirubrobacterales; family Solirubrobacteraceae; genus Patulibacter. Next base: position 5,188 of record JALRCL010000258.1, on the reverse strand, counting down.
CACCGAGGGCCACCACCCGCAGGCCGACGGCGGCGACATGTCCAACGGCCGCCGGCGAGGGCTCGTCCGCTCGATCACCTTCACGCGCGCCGGCGGGGCGTACCGGGCCGAGACCGCGAAGGCGAAGATCCGCGTGAAGCGCTTCGGCAACACGCAGGCGCCGCCGGCGTCGAACGCGGGCGGCAGCGCGATCGCGTTCGGCAACGGCGTGCACGCCTGCCTCGAGGTCGAGCTCATCGACCGGACGCGTCGCCGGGGCGGCTACAGCATCCCCCAGGGGCAGTGCCCCGCGGGTCAGGGCACGGTCACCGACGTCTCGGTGAGCACGCGCTACAACTACCTCGCCTTCAGCTGCAGCGGCGGAGCGCTCTTCCTCCACTACGTCGGACCGAAGTAGCCCGACCCAGGACGGGATGCCCGGCCGGCGGCCGAGCGGTGGCGCGCCCCGTTCCCGCCCGTGCGTCGAGCCCTGCGGGCCCGGGCCGACGCATGGCTACACTTCCTGAAGTCATGGCGCTCCCTCCGCTCGAGAACCGCCCCTGTGCGGGCCGGTACGGCGACATCGTCCAGTCGATCGGCAACACGCCGCTCGTCGAGCTCAAGCGCATCTCGCCGAAGCCCGGCGTCCGCATCTGGGCGAAGCTCGAGTCGGCGAACCCGACCGGTTCGGTGAAGGACCGCGTCGCGAAGGCGCTGATCGAGGACGCGGAGGCCCGCGGCACGATCGGCCCGGACTCGATCATCCTCGAGCCGACCTCCGGCAACACCGGCATCGCGCTGGCGATGATCGCCAAGCGCAAGGGCTACCGGCTGAAGGTCGTCATGCCCGACAACGTCACGCAGGAGCGCACCGACCTCCTGCGGATGTACGGGGCCGAGATCGTCTACTCGCCCGGCGACCAGGGCTCCAACGGTGCCGTCGCCCTCGCGGAGCAGATGGCGCGGGAGGACCCGACGTACGTCATGCCCTACCAGTACGGCAACCCGGCGAACCCCGGGGCGCACTACAACGGCACCGCGCTGGAGATCCTCGAGGAGCTCGACGGTCAGGTCGACGCGTTCGTCGCCGGCCTCGGCACCGGCGGGACCCTCATGGGCAACGGCCGCCGGTTCAAGGAGGAGCTCGGCGACCGCGTGAAGATCGTCGCCGCCGAGCCGATGCAGGGCGAGCCGGTCCAGGGCCTGCGCTCGCTCGACGACGGCTTCATCCCGCCGATCATCGACCTCTCGCTGCTCGACCGGAAGATCTTCGTCACGAACGAGGACGCGATCCTCTGGACGCGCAAGCTCCTCGACGAAGAGGGCCTCTTCGTCGGCGTCAGCTCCGGCGCGATCGCGCGCGTCGCCGTCCGCATCGCGAACGAGATGGACGAGGGCAACATCGTCTTCATCGTCTGCGACGACGGCTGGAAGTACCTCTCCTCCGGCATCTACACGAAGCCGATCGAGGAGATCGAGAACCTCGATTCGACCGTCTGGTGGTGAGCGCATGGGCCCGATCGGCGTCCCCGAGCTCCTGATCATCCTCGTCGTCGCGCTGCTGGTCCTCGGACCCAAGCGCCTCCCCGAGGTCGGCAAGTCCCTGGGCCGCGGCCTGCGCGAGTTCAAGGACGGCGTGTCCGCGGCGGACCCCTTCGCCGAGGACGAGCCGCAGCGGCGCGTCGCCGAGACGGCGTCCGCCCCGCCGCCGCGCCCCGCCGGCGAGTCGGCGCCCGCGGCGCCCGCCGACGAGCGGTCCTGACGGAGTGCGGATCTCCACCGACCTGCTCGCGCAGGTCGTCGACCACGCCCTGCGCGACGCGCCCGCCGAGTGCTGCGGCGTCCTGGCGCTGCGGGACGGCGAGGCCGTCGCCGTCCACGAGCTGGAGAACGTCCGCCAGGGACCGAAGAAGCTCGGCTTCGAGGTCGACGGCCCGAAGCTCGCACGGCTCCTCGACGAGATCGAGGACGCCGGCGGCGAGCTCGGGGCGATCTACCACTCGCACACCGTCTCGGCGCCCTATCCGTCCCAGACCGACGTGAACTTCGCGGCGGGCTGGCCCGGCGTCGAGTGGCTCATCCTCGGGACGAAGGGCGCTGCGGGCCCGGAGGACGTCGAGGTCCGCAGCTACCTCATCGACGGCGCGACCGTCACCGAGGTTCCCGTCTCCGTCGGTTGACGCGTCGCCCGCGCCCCGGGCGCGCGCGACCGGCCGCCGCGAGCGGTGACAGCTCCGTAACCAGGTGCCATACTGCGCGGTCCATAGGGCTGCCTAATCATGACGCCGAACCGCTCAGCGGCGCGCCCCGTGCGCGCCGAGCACCTCACCCGGAGCTTCCGCTCACCGCACGGTCGGACGCGCGTCGTCGCCGTCGACGACGTGTCGCTCACGGCGGCGACCGGCGCCATCACCGCGATCACCGGGCCGTCCGGGTCCGGCAAGTCGACGCTGCTGCAGCTGCTCGCCGCGCTCGATCGCCCGGACCGGGGACAGGTCTGGATCGGGGACGTCGAGATCACGCGGTTGCGGGACCGGCGGCTCGCCGCGCTGCGGCGTCGGCGGCTCGGCTTCGTCTTCCAGTCGTTCAACCTCGTCCCGAGCCTCACCGCCCGGGAGAACATCGCCCTCCCGGTCCAGATCGACGGGCGCGAGCTCCCGCCCGGCCGCCTCGAGCAGGTCGCCGAGCAGCTCGGGATCGCCGACCGGCTCGAGCACCTCCCGGCGCAGCTCTCCGGCGGGCAGCAGCAGCGCGTGGCGGTGGCGCGCGCCGTCATCGCCGAGCCGGACGTCGTCTTCGCGGACGAGCCGACCGGCGCGCTGGACGGCGACACCGCGCAGTCGCTCCTGCGGCTCTTCCGGACGCTGGCCACCGACCACGGCCACACGCTCGTCGTCGTGACCCACGATCCGCGGGTGGCGGGGTGGGCCGACCACGTCCTGCGGATGGATCGCGGGCGGATCGCGTCGGGGGAGGCCCCGGCGCACGAGGACCCCACGATGCCCCTCCCGAGCGCCGCCCCGTGACGCCCGCCGGGCTCCGTCGGCGCCGCGGCGCCCCCGTCCGGGCCCTCCTGCGCCTGTGGCGGGCCGAGCTGCGCGCCCACCGCGGGCGGATGCTCGCGACGGGGCTCGCGGTCGGGCTCGGCGCCGCGCTGCTCGTCGCGGCGCTCGTCGTCGGCGACAGCGCCCGGAGCGCGATCCGGGCCGGCGCGGGCGTCGAGCTCGCCGGACCGGCCGACGGACCAGGGCGCCGCGGCGCGGACGTCGTGCTGCGCACGAACGCCCAGGCCGGCGACGCCGCCGCGTCGCCGGCGAGCCTCGGGTCCACCGGCTCGGGACTCGACCCGCAGCAGGTCGCCGCGCTGCGCCGGCTGCCCGGGGTCGAGCGCGTCGGGACGTCGACCCAGGCGGTCGCCGCGGCGCAGGTCGGCGACCGCGTGCGCGGCATCACGGTCGAGAGCCTCGCCGACGAGCCGTCGTTCGTCTGGCAGCGGCTCGAGGCGGGCCGCTCGCCGGCGGCCGCGGCCGAGATCGCGGTCACCCGCGCGACGCTCGACGCGCTGCGGATCCGCCTCGGCGACCAGCTCGCGCTCGGGCGGCCGGGGGTGGGGCGGGCGCGCTTCACCGTCGTGGGGGTCCTCGACCTGCGCGGCTCGCTGCGATTCGGCGGCGCGCCCTACGGCGTCGTCACCCCGGGGGCGGCCCAGGCGCTCGCCCGCACGTCCGGACCGACCTCGGCGCTGCTGCGTGCGGCCCCGGGGACGACGCCCCAGCGGCTCGTGGAGACGGTGAACGCCCGGGCCCCCGTCGCGTGGCCGGAGACGGCGGAGGCCCTGACGGAGGCGTCGCTGGGCGCCAACGCCGACCGCGTCGTGGCGCTCGGCACGGTCGGCGCGGCGTTCGCGGCGATGGGCCTGCTCGTCGCGGCGCTCGTGCTCGGCACGACCGCCACCGTGGCCCTCGGCGCGCGCCGCCGGACGCTGGCGCTGCTGCGCGCGCTCGGGGCCCCGCGGAGCTTCGCGGTGGGCCTGCTCGCGCTCGAGGTCGTCGGCGTCGCCCTCGTGGCGGCGCTCGTGGGCACCGGCGTCGGCGTGCTGCTCGCGCGACTCGCGCTCCCCGCGGCCGGCGCGATCCCGGGGCTCCCGGCGATCGAGGGCGGGTCGTTCACCGTCGCGCCGGAGGCGCTCGCCGGCGCCGTCGGCGGCGCGCTGCTGCTCGCGGTGCTCGCGGCGGTGGTCCCGGCCCTCTGGGTGGCGCGGATCCGCCCGGCGGAGGCGCTGCGCGATGCCCCGGAAGCGGGGCGCGCCGCCCGGCTCGCGCGCGCCGCCGGGCCGGTCCTGCTCGCGCTCGGCGTCGCGGTCGCGCTGCTCGTCGACGGCTGGGGCGGCCTCGTGCTGGCGGCCGCGCTCCTCGTCCCCGGGACGTTCCTCGCCGTCGGCGGGGCGATGCAGCTCGCCGCCGCTGGCCTCGGCGGCCTCGCGCGCCGCCGGGGATCGCGGGGCGTCCTGGGTCACCTCGCCGCGCGCGAGATCGGGCACGGCCCCGCGCGGGCGGCGGCGGAGGCCGTCGCGGTGGTCGCCGCCGTCGCGCTCGTCAGCGCGACGTGGATCGGCTCCGCGTCGGTCGCCGAGACCGCCTCGGCCCGCCTCGCCCGGACCGGGCAGCCCGACCTCACGCTCGGGGTGCCGTCGGGGACGGCCGTGATCGCGCCGGAGCTGCGGCGGAGCCTGCGCGACGTCGCGGGGGTCGCCGCCGTCGTGGCGGTGCGCTCGAGTGCGCAGGCGACGGTGGTCGGACAGGGCGCCGCGCGCCGGACCCGGGTCGCGGGCGGCGTGGCCGCGGTGAGCGATCGAGCGCTGCGCGACGTGCTGCCGGCGAGCGCGCCGGTCACGAGGTCGTCGCTCTCGCGCACGGTGCTGTGGCGCAGCCGGTCGACCTCCTCGAGCACCCGGATGGCCTGCTCCAGGACGGCTTTCCCGCGGTTGGTCAGGACCACCGCCTTGCCGGCGCCGAAGACCAGTTCGCTGGCAAGGGCCTCTTCAAGCTGCCGGATATGCCGGAACGCCGTAGGCTGGCTCAACCGCAGCGCCCGGGCTGCGCGCACGTAGCTGCCCTGCCGGGCAACCTCGACGAAAGTCCGCAGCACTTCGGTGTTCATGAAGCGATCATCCGGAAACAGGATGATCATAAATCAGATGGCTCGCGTT
>JALRCL010000713.1 GCA_023268575.1 Patulibacter sp. | reverse complement strand
GATGCGTCGAGGTCGCGCCCTCACCACGAGCGACATCGACGAAACGCACGCCCCACGTGCCGAACGTCGCGCTCATCGCCCCGGCACCACCGAGATCGACGAACCCGCACCACCGTCGTGTGGAGCGCCGCCCTCGCCGTGCCCGTCGTCGACCAGCTCGACGCGGCGCAGACCTCGGGGACCCGTGCTCGCGATCTGACCGATACCCGCCTCGCGGCGGACCCGGCACCTGCTCGGCCGCAGCCGGCGGGCCGCACCGGTCGACGAGTCGCGGCAGCCGGCCGCAGCGGTCGCTCCGGCCGCCGCGGTCAGTCGGCCGCGGCGCGGAGCTCCTCGGCCTCGCGCTGGCTGCGGCGGGTCGCCGCGGCGTCGCGCTCGAGCGCGATGCGGTCGGGGGTGTCCAGGCGACCCGGATGGCCGAGGCGCCCGAGCTCGGAGCCGTCGCGGCCGAAGAAGAGGCCGACGGTCCAGTCCGCGACGAGGCGGATCTTGCGGGTGAGGCCCGGCATCGACAGCAGGTGGTAGGTCCGGGCGAGGAACCACGCCGGGACGCCGCGCCAGCGCAGGCCCATCGTCGACGCGACGGCCTTGCCGCGACCGAGGTCGACGAAGACCCCGAGCGTCTTGTAGCGGAAGCGCCGCGGGGTGCCGCGCGAGAGCGCCGCGGCGACGTTGCGCGCCACGAGCCGGCCCTGGCGGATCGCGTGCTGCGCGGTCGGCGGGCACGGCTTCTGCAGATCGCGGGGATCGGGCACGTGCGCCGCGTCGCCGATCGCCCAGACGCCGTCGACGCCGGGAACCTGCAGGGTGCGCTCCACGAGGATCCGCCCGCTGCGCTCGTGGAGGGGCAGGCCGAGGCGCTGGACCACGGGGCTCGGCTTCACGCCGGCCGTCCAGACGACGGTCCGGGTCGGCACGACCTCGCCGCCCGCGAGGGTCGCCGACTCGCCGGTGATCCGGTCGATCGTCGTGCCGGTGCGGATCTCGATCCCGCGAGCCTGGAGCTCCGCGGTCGCGAAGTCGGCCAGCGACTCCGGGATCTCCGGCATGACGCGGTCCTGGGCCTCGACGAGGACGAACCGCACGCCCTGCACGCGGCAGCGCGGGTAGCGATCGATGAGGTCGGTGGCGAAGTCCTGCAGCTCCGCGAGGCCCTCCAGCCCGGCGTAGCCGGCGCCGACGAAGACGAACGTCAGCCACGACGCGCGGGCCTCGGGATCATCGATGCCCTCGGCGACCTCGAAGCTCTGCAGCAGCCGGTTGCGCAGGGCGATCGCCTCCGGCAGCGTCTTCATCCCCACCGCGTGCTCGGCGAGGCCGGGGACCGGCAGCGTCCGCGACACCGACCCGACCGCCAGCACGAGCTGGTCGTAGGGCAGCTCGAGCTCGCGCCCGTCGCCGGTCGTCAGCTGGACGACCTTGCGCTGCGGGTCCGCGCCCGTCACCGACCCGAGCCGCACGTCGGTCCGCTCGAGCTGCTCGCGCAGCGGCACGACCGCGTGCCGCGGCTCCAGGGTGCCCGCCGCGGCGCCGGGCAGCAGCGGGGTGTAGAGCATGAAGTTCTGGTCGGAGACGAGCGTCAGGCGCGCGCTGTGGCGCGGCAGCGCCCGCTCCAGGCGGCGCGCCGCCTCCAACCCCCCGAAGCCGCCGCCGACGATGACCACGTTCCACGCCATGTCCCCAACGGTATGCCCGTTCCGCGGAAGAGACCAACCGTACGAGCGCGCGTGACGCCCGCCGCGTGACGAACCGCACGTCCGCGCCGCGGCGCGGCAGGCGTCGAAGCCGCCACGCCGGCGCTCGTCCCCCGGCGTGCTCGTCGCAGGCTCCGGAGGATCGAGACGGTCCGGGAACGACGAAGCCCCCGCGTCAGCGAGGGCTTCGTCAGAGGCTGCGGGACAAGGACTCGAACCTTGAATACCTGAACCAGAATCAGGCGTGTTGCCAATTACACCATCCCGCAACGGCGCACAGG
>JALRCL010000146.1 GCA_023268575.1 Patulibacter sp. | reverse complement strand
GAAGAACACCCAGCGCCAGTCGATCGACGTCAGCAGCCCGCCGACGACCATCCCGAGCGAGAACCCCGCCGCGCCGGCGGCGGCGTAGACGAGCAGCGCCCGCTGGCGCGCCTCGCCCTCCGCGAACGTCGTGGTGATGATCGAGAGGCTCGCCGGGGTCAGGAAGCCGGCCGCCACGCCGGTCATGAGCCGCGCGACGATGAGCATCCAGCCCTCGCTCGCGAGCCCGCCCAGCCCCGAGAACGCGATGAAGACCGCGAGCCAGAGGAGGAACATCCGGCGCCGGCCGAGGAGGTCCGCGGCGCGCCCGCCGAGCAGGACGAACCCGCCGTAGCCCAGGACGTACGCGCTGACGACCCACTGCAGGCCCTCGGTCGACATGCCGAGCTCGTCGCGGATCGAGGGCAGCGCGACGCCCATCATCGAGATGTCGAGGCCCTCCAGGAACACCGTCCCGCAGAGGACGAGCAGGAGGAGCCAGCGGAAGGGTCCCGGAGCGGGCGCGGCGGTCGGGGTGGACATCGTGCTGCTGGCGAGGACGTGGCGGGCGAACGGGCGCGACCCATCATGCGGGACGGCCCGTCGGTTCCCCGTCCGGCGGCGGTTCCGGTGGCCGGGCCCGTTCGACGTCGGGCGCCGTCGGCCCCGAGGCGGGGCCGCTCAGCGCGACGCCGCGGCGCCGTCGGCCGGCGGTGCCGCGAGGTCGCCGGCGTCCGGGGCCGTCGCCGGCGCGGCGGCGTCGCCGGGGCGCGTCAGCGGGTCGTCCGGCGCGTAGGTCCGCGAGCGCAGGCGCGGCGAGCGCGCGCCGAGGTCCTCGCCGGGGCAGCCGCGTCGGCGGGCGGCGGGCGAGAACGGCAGGCGCACGATGACCTGGGCGGCGTTGTTGTCCTCGTTGGACTCGGCGATCGCGTTGCCCGGGTCGGCGATGTGGCGGTAGGCGAAGCAGCCGCGCAGGCCGGTGACGTCGATCCACTGGGTGAGGTACCGCGGCGGGTAGATGTCCGACCAGCCGGGCGACGTGCCCAGCCGCACGCGCGTGCGGCGGGGGCTCGTGCTGCAGGCGGGGTAGACCTCGCGCCGGGGCGACCCCGCGAGGCTCGGCCGCGTGCGGCGGAGGTCCCGCAGGCAGTAGTCGACCTTCGGCCCGACGCGCTCGAGCGTCACCGGCCGGCCGGCGTCGTCGAGCCGCCAGAGCTCGAACCGCGCGGCGTCGTGGAACTTCCACCACCGGCGCTGCAGGTGCCCGTAGGCGAAGCGCAGTCGCGCGCCGCTGCGCACCGTCACGTGCCCGCCGTCCCGTCGCGGGATCCGCTGGACGGCGTCCATCCAGATGCCGCGGCGGTCGCGGCCGCGCAGCTCGGCGGCCGCGGCGCCGACGCTGTCGATCGAGTTGCCGGCCCGCAGCCAGACGCGACCGCGGGGACTGCGCTCGCGCCGCAGCCCGAACGGCCGCGTCATGACGAGGTCGGGGCAGCGCAGCTGCGCCGCGTCGGGCCCCAGGCACGGGTTCTCCGCTCCGGACCGCAGCGGCGCGGGCGCCGGGGCCTGTGAGCGCGCGTCGCCCGAGCGCAGCGCGACGGTCGTCAGCGCGGCCGCGACGAGCGCCGCGAGCAGCAGCAGGACGCGCGTCGACCGGCGGGCGGGGAGGGCGGGACGACGCACCGGCGGCAGGTTAGGGGCTCGCGCGCTCGCGCGCGCAGCACGCCGCACCGGGACCGGCAGGGACCACCGGCGCCCGCGGGTCGCGCCCCGCGACCGATGAGTTCCGGTCGCCGGGGCGGTCTCCACCACCGACCCGACGCCCGCTGGAGACCACCGTGCTCATCACCGCCACCGACGACCCGACCGCCCCCGGCTCCCCCGCGCCGCCCGCGGAGGAGGAGCGGCCCGTCGGCGCGCTCGGCTCCTGGCTGCCGGAGCCGGGGACCCGCACCGGCCGCTTCGAGGGCGCGGCCTACGGCTCGGCCGTCTCCTGCTTCGTCGTCGACGCGCTGCCGGGCACCGGGCCGACGCTGCACGAGCACCCGTACTCCGAGACGTTCGTCGTGCAGGCCGGGCGCGCGCGGTTCGAGGTCGACGGGCTGCGAATCGACGGCATGCCGGGGGACGTCGTGGTCGTCGCGCCCGGGACGCCGCACCGCTTCACCGCGATCGGCGCCGGGGCGCTGCAGATGGTCTGCATCCACGCCGCGGCGCGGATGCGGACGACGTGGCTCGACGCGGCCTGAGCCTGAGCGCGCACGGCGGCCGCGGTCAGGCGACCGTCGCGCCGCGGACCGCCTCGATCGCCTCGCGCAGCGCGGCGAGCGCCGGCCCCGGGTCCTCGTCGCCGCCGGCGACCATCCGCTGGAGCGTGGCCGCGGCCGCGGCCACGGAGCCGGCGCCGACCGTCCGGCTCGCGCCGACGACCTGATGCGCGACGCGCCGCAGCTGCTCGCGCTGCCCGTCCGCGTAGGCGGCCTCGGCCCGCGCGAGGTCCTCGTCCAACGACGCGTAGTACGTCTCCAGCAACCGGCGGGCGAGCACCGGGTCCCCGCCGGTGACCTCCTCGAGGATCTCCCGGTCCAGCTGCGGTGGCTCCGGGTCGGCCGCGGCGCCGGCCGCCGGCGGTGCCGGCGCGGGCTCCTCCCAGACGAGGTGCGGCAGCCAGCGGCGCAGCGTGCCGGCGAGCACCGCCATCGGGGCGGGCTTCGTGACGAGGTCGTCCATGCCCGCCGCGCGGCAGCGCTCCTCCTCCCCGAGCACGGCGCTGGCGGTCAGGGCGACGACGGGGACGCGCTGGCGCCCGGGGATCGTGCGCTCCTCGACCCGCCACCGGCGGATGAGCTCGTAGCCGTCCATGTCGGGCAGCTGGACGTCGCTGAAGACGAGGGCGTAGGCCTCGGCGCGCAGCCGCTCCAGCGCCTGGGCGCCGTCGGCGGCGACGTCGGTCACGAAGCCGATCGTCTCGAGCTGGCGCCGGAGGACCTCGCGGTTCACCGGATGGTCCTCGACGAGCAGCACGAGGCTGCGGTCCTCGCGCGCCCGCTCCCGGTCGGGGCGCCGGCGCCGCGCGGTCAGCCCGCCGGAGCCCGGCGCGGCGAGCTGCCGGCGCTCGGGCTCGTCGGAGATTGGCAGCGGGAGCGCGACGCGCATCGTCGTCCCCACCCCGACGGTGCTCTCCATCGTCAGCGTCCCGCCCATCGCCTCGGTCAGCTGGCGGGCGATCACGAGCCCGAGCCCGGTGCCGTCGGTGCGGGCCCGGGCCTGCGCGAACGGCGCGAACAGCCGCTCCTGGTCCTCCGGCGTGACGCCGACGCCCGTGTCCCGGACGCTGAAGAGCAGCGCCTGGCCCGGCGCCCCGCCGGCGGCCGGCGGCGGGGCCTCGCCGGCGAGGACGATCGAGAGGTCGACCTCCCCGCCCGGCGTGTACTTGATCGCGTTGCTCAGGAGGTTCCCGAGGACCTGGCGCAGGCGGTCGGGGTCGACGAGGTGCGCCGGCGCGAGCCGCGGATCGTCGACGCCGAGCGCGCGGAGCGTCACGCCCTTCGCCGCGGCCGCGTGCCGGTACTGCTCGGCGAGCTCGCCCACGAGCCGCCCGACCGCGACCGGCCGCGCCACGAGGTCGAGGTGGCCGGACTCGATCTTCGAGAAGTCCAGCACGTCGCCGATCACCGCCAGGAGCGTCGACGCGGAGCGCAGGGCGACGTCGACGAGCTCGCGCTGCCGCGGCTCGAGGTCGTCGAGCCCGAGGACCTCGAGCGTCCCGGTCACGGCGACGAGCGGCGTCCGCAGCTCGTGGCTGACCATCGCGAGGAACGCCGACTTCGCCCGGTCGGCGGACTCCGCCGCCTCGCGGGCGCGCAGGAGGTCGGCCTGCAGCGCCTTCTGGTCGGTGACGTCGCCGACGTAGCCGTAGAGGTCGCCCGAGCCGTCGGCGTGAGCGCGCGCGACGGCCTGGGCGCGCATCCACGCGACGGTCCCGTCGGACCGGCGGATCCGGTACTCGTGCTGCCAGGCGCCCCCGCGGCGGACGGCCGCGACCATCGAGTCCAGCCACGCGCCGCGGTCGACGGGCAGCACGGCCTGCGAGACAGCGACGAACTCGGCGCTCTCCTCGGCGCCGGCGCCGTGGATCGACGCGTCGCGGCTGGCGAACCGCACCGACAACGCGCCGTGCTCGTCGACGTGGAACTGGAACACCGCCCCCGGGACCCGGTCGGCGATGGTCCGCAACCGCCGCTGGGCGTCGGTCGCCTCGCGCTCGGCCGCGATGCGTCGCGCGAGGTCGCGCTGCACCGCGTCGGCCATCTCGTTGAAGTCCCCGGCGAGCTGGCGCAGCTCGCGCACCCCGTCGGGCGAGGCGCGCTGCGACCACTCCCCGCGCGTGATGGCGCGCGTGGCCGCCGTCAGGCGCTGGAGAGGGCGGACGATCG
>JALRCL010000136.1 GCA_023268575.1 Patulibacter sp. | reverse complement strand
CCCAGGCCGGCGCCGCGTCGTCCTCGCCCGCCCAGGCGTGGTGCTCCTCGTCCGGGACGGGGTCGCTGAAGGGTTCCTCGTCGGCCTGGACGCGCCACGCGGTGGTCGGCGCGTCGTCGCGAGGCTCGGGGGGGATCGGATCCTCGTGGAGGTCCGGGACGGCGGCCGGCCCGGGGTCGGGCGCCGGCTGCTCCTCGAGCGGCGGCTGGGCCGCCGCGTCCTCGCGGGCGGCGTCGAGCTCCGCGGGACGGCGGCGGCGCCGGACCGGGGGCGACTCGGGCTCGGCCTCGCCGCGGGACGGCACGAGCGGGCGACCGGACGGCCCACGCCCCGCGCCGCGCCGGGTGCGCGCGGGCTTGCGGCGGCGGGGCGCCGGCGGGACCGGGTCGGGCTGCGGGAACCCAGGTGCGGGCACGACGTACCCGATCGCCTCGGGCCCCAGCGGATCGGCCGGGGACGCGATCGGCACGCCGGGGCCGCGGTCGGCGGTCGGCGCCGGGTCCGCGTCGTCGAGGGCCTCGAACTCGTGGGTCCAGCCGTCGTCCCAGCGCCCGGCGTGCGCGACGACCTCGTCGTCGACCGGGGCGTCGGGCGGCTGCTCGGTGAACGACTCCTCCGGGTCCAGGTCGTCGTCGACCCGGTACGGCAGGCGCGCAGCGTCGTCGGGCTCGTGGACGGCCGGTTCGTCGTCGGGCGCCACCGACGACGGCGAGGGGCTCCGATGCTCCGGCGGGGCGGTGCCGGCTGCGGAGGCGTCCTCCGCCGCGTCGGTCGGCGCGGCCGCGGTCGCGGGGTCGGGCGCCCAGGGGGCGGGCTCGGCCTCGTCGGCCGTCTCGGCGGGGTCCTCGCTCGGCGCGTCGGGCTCGGGTGCCGCGTCGGTGCGGGGGTCGGCGGGCTCCGCGGCGGACCCGGCCTCGGGCAGGACCTCGGGGGCGAGCACCGGATCGGTGCCCGGACGGTCCGCGGCCGCCTCGACCGCGGGCACGTCCTCGACCGGCGCCTGCGGCTCCCGGAGCTCGATGGGCTCGGCGTCCGTCGGGGTACCGTCGGGCTCCTCGTCGACCACGGAGTCGATCGCCGGCGCGGGCTCCGGCTGGACGGGGGCGGCGGCCTGGGCGGGAGCAGGCTCGTCGGGCTCCGGGGGGCCGTCGTCGGTTGCCTCGGGCTCCGCGACCGGCGCCACGAGCGGGGCCGCGGCCATCGTGCTGACGATGACGCTCGCCTCGGTCGCGTCGGGCGTCGCGCCCGCGGCGGTCCGGTAGCGCTCCTCGGCGCGCGCGAAGGCGTCCTGCAGGGCACGGCAGTCCGGGCAACGGCGCAGGTGGCGGACGAGCCGCTGCTCGTCGCCGACCGACAGCCGGCTCTCGATCCACGCCACGAGCAGGCGCGGCATGAGGTTGCAGGCGCTCGTCCGGTGCTCGGTCAGCTCGCGCCCGAAGGGCCGGTAGGGGTTCTCCGCGTGCCGGGCCGCCGCGTGGCGCGTGGCGTGCAGGAGCGTCGCCTCGGGGTCGATCTGGCCGGTGTCGTCGGCCCCGCCGACGGCGAGCCGGAAGGCGGTGAACGCCTCGGCGGCGGCCTGCAGGGCGTGGTCGGGCGCAGCGACCTCGTCGCCGTACGCGAGGACCCGGCCGCCGCGCCGCTCGACGAGGAGCGCGAGCACGAGCGGGTCCGCGTCGCGGATGCCCTGCGGGGTCACCCCGCCGGACGAGGATGAAGACCTAGCGCTCACCGATCAGCGCAGGTTAGTGACTCGGGTGGACCATCCGTCCGCCCGCGCAGCGTCATCGGGACCCGCGCGGGCCGAGCGCGCGTACGTGGTCGACCGCCCAGCCCGCGTGGTAGCGCCGCCCGGGTGCGGCGCCGGCCAGTGCGCGCCCGCCGGCACCGGCGACGTTCGCGACCGCCACGGCCGCCGCCCGCCCCCGACCGCGGCGTCGGGCGAGCCAGCGGTACGTCGCCGCGAGGGAGCGGCGACGACGCGCGTCGCCCCAGGCGGCGGCGGTCGACGCGCTGACCTCGTGGAGCACCTCGGCGTCGGGGACGTAGCGCGTCGCCCAGCCGGCTTCGCGCGCCCGCCAGCAGAGGTCGAGGTCCTCGGCGTACATCCACATCCGGGGGTCGAAGCCGCCGATCCGCCGCCACGTCGCACCGCGGACGAGCAGGAGCGCGCCGTGGGCCCACTCGACGCGTCGCTCGACCGTCGGGTCCCAGGAGCCCTCGAGCGTCAGCTGACGCCGCAGCCGCGGGCTCCGCTCGACGAGCCCGAGCGCGAAGGCGGCGCTGAAGCGGACGGTGGGGAAGGGGTGCACGCTGTGCTGCACCGTCCCCTCGGGCGTCACGAGCCGCGGGGCGAGGACGCCCGCGCCCGGGTCGCGCTCGGCGGCGTCGAGCAGCCGCGACAGGGTTCCGGGGCGGACGGCGACGTCGGCGTTGGCGACGACGACCCAGGGCGCGTCGGGCCGTCGTCGCGCCCCGACGTCGGCCGCGGCGCCGAACCCGAGGTTCGCGGACGAGACGACGACGTCGGCGCCGCCCCG
>JALRCL010000081.1 GCA_023268575.1 Patulibacter sp. | reverse complement strand
CAGGAGCGCCCGTAGCGAGCTCCTGACCCACGCACCGCGACCTGCACCAGGCGCATGTGGATCGTCGATCTCGCCGCCGACGCGGCATCGAGGATGACGTTCGACACGTCCTCCGTGCGGGACGTCGACCTCGATTGACGGAGCCGGTCGAGCACGACACCTCGCAGGTGCTGTACCGACCGGGCGACCGTGTCTCGGTCGCAGCGCACCGGGCGCGAGGCCCGGCGCTCGCGTCGAGGACGACCGGCGGCTCGTGTCGGTGGCGGTACAGGGAACGCGCTGCGGCGCCCGGGCGTGGCGTTCGTGGACGGGCCGGACAAGGCCCGGGCGACGCCGCGCGACGGCTGCAAGACCTCGGACCGCCCTGCTGCACCGGACGATCCGAGGCCTTCCCCTGCCGGCCCCCTGCGAACCTCCGCGGGGGGCCGACCAGCTAGCGACGAGCTGTCGCGACGGTGTCGCGCGCGGCGTCCACGGCAGCGGCCAGCGACTCGGCGAGCCGGCCGAGCTGCTCGGCGGTCTCGGCGACCTGCTCCGAGACGCCGGTGAGCTCCTGCGCCGAGCGCGAGACGGTGTCGACCCCGTCGGTGATCTCGCCGAGCGCGCCCGCCGTCTCGTTCACGGCGCCGTCGATCGCGCTGAAGCTCGAACGGGTCTCCCCCGCCTGGTCGGCGACGGCGGCGACCTGCTCGGTCGTCGAGGTCACCGCGGCCGACACGGCCCCGATCGCCTCGATCGAGTTCTTGTTCAGCGTGGTGATGTCCTGCAGCGCCTCGCGCGTGCGGTCGGCGAGCTTGCGGACCTCGTCGGCGACGACGGCGAAGCCGCGGCCGTGCTCGTTCGCGCGCGCTGCCTCGATCGCCGCGTTCAGCGCCAGGAGGTTCGTCTGGTCGGCGATCTGGCGAATCCCGCCGACGATCTCCGTGATCTCCTCCGACTGCGTGGCGAGCGCGCCGAGCTGGGCCGAGATCTCCTCGACCGAGGCGCGCATGTCGCCGACCGCCTGCTCCGTCCCCGCCACGACGCGGTTGCCCTGCTGGGCCCGCTGGACGCCGTCGGCCATGAGCTCGTTCGCGCCGCTCGCCTTCTCCGCGATCTCGGCCGAGATCCCCGAGAGCTCCGAGGCCGAGGCGTGCGACTCCTGCGCCGCGGCGGCGAGCATCTCGGACACCGTCGAGATCTCCCGCTGCTGCTGGGCGAGCTGCTCCGTCTGGGCCTCGAGCTGCTCCACGAGCTCGACGGTCTTGTCGCGCTCGTCGATGAACACCTGGGTCACGAGCGCGATGTCGGCGCTCACGACCTTCCGGTAGGCGAGGATCGTCTGGAGCATCAGCTCCGGATCCGCGACGCGGCGCATGATCCACGGCAGCACGACCCGGTCGATGCGCAGGACCGCGCCGATGAACGACATGATCGGCAGGTCGATCCGGTCGTGCACGACGCCGATCCGCAGCACGCTCTGGAGCCGCTCGTCGTCGTAGCGGCCGCTGAAGATCGACGCGAAGTAGCGCACGAGCGTGTCGCCGAGCCGGTCGATCGACGAGTTGCGCTCGATGATCGCCCGCAGCTCGGGCTGCGAGAGCACGTGGTCGTAGAAGGACGCCTTCACCGCGTCGCCGACCTCGCGCACGTCGCCGACCGCCGCGAGCAGCTCCAGGTCGCGCGCGTTGAGCAGGACGAACGCGAGCAGGTCGGTCCACCGCTGCTCGCCGACGCGCAGCGGCGCGCCGTGGGTGTCGGGATCCAGCGGCGCGAGCGCGACGGGTGCGGCGCCGGTCGTGCCGTCGAGGTTCTGATGCATGGTCGGGGCCTTCCGCCGGAACGGTGGTCGCCGGCGGGTTCCCGTCGGCGCGGACGCCCCGGTCGATCGGCACGGCGGCCCACGACTTGATCACCGTCCAGGTCGCGTCCGCCCGCCGTCCCCCGGCCGTGGGAGCCGCGGGCCCGCGTCTCCTAGCCTTGCGGGCGATGATCTTCTACGAGCCCGAGGCGCGCGACCGCGCGCTGCTGCCCCACGACCCGTTCAAGGCGCTCGTGGCCCCGCGGCCGATCGGCTGGGTCTCGACGCGCGACGCGGCCGGTCGGGTGAACCTCGCCCCGTACAGCTTCTTCAACGCCGTGGCCGACCGGCCGCCGATGCTCATGTTCAGCAGCGCCGGCATGAAGGACTCCGCGAGCTTCGCGATCGAGACCGGCGAGTTCGTCTGGAACCTGCCGACGTACGCGCTGCGCGAGGCGATGAACGCGAGCTCCGCGCCGCTGCCGCGCGGGACGTCGGAGTTCGAGCACGCCGGCCTGACGCTCGCCGAGTCCCGTCACGTGGCGGCCCCGCGGGTCGCCGAGGCCCCCGTCGCGATGGAGTGCCGCGTGACCCAGACGCTCGAGCTGCGCGA
>JALRCL010000059.1 GCA_023268575.1 Patulibacter sp. | reverse complement strand
GGGTGTGGCACACGAACGCCCTCTCACCACGACCAGAGGTAGCGGGCATGTCAGATTTCCTCGAGGAGAAGCGCCGCGAGATCCAGGCGCGGATGGACGAGCTCGCGGAGGCCGTCTCGGAGTACGAGCGCCTGAAGCAGGCCCTCGACGCCCTCGACGGCGTCACGAGCGGCGCCGGCGGCCGCCCGCGCGGCGGGTCCGGCAGCGGCAGCGGCCGCGGCGCGGGGCGCCCGCGCGGCAGCGGCGAGCGCTCGCGCCAGGCGCTGGACCTCATCCGCCGCGAGCCGGGCCTCGGCGCCACGGACATCGCCCGCAAGATCGGCGTGCACCCGAACTACGCCTACCGGATCCTCCCCGGGCTCGAGGAGCAGGGCATGATCGAGAAGCGCGACCGCGCCTGGTACCCGAAGGACGCCGCCTGAGGGCCCGGCCCTCGTTCGGGCCCGCAGCACGACGAAGGGCCGGCGTTCGCCGGCCCTTCGTCGTGCTGCGGGGCGCCGGACCGCGGGTCCGGCGTGAGCCGGCCTAGATGAGGCCGAGCTCCTTGACCGCATCGCGCTCGCCGACGAGCTCGGCGACCGTCGCGTCGAGCTTCTCCTGGGCGAAGGCCGGGAGCTCGAGGCCCTGGACGATGGAGTACTCCTGGTCCTTCACCGTGACCGGGAACGAGCTGATGATGCCCTCCGGCACGCCGTAGCTGCCGTCGGACGGGATCGCCATCGAGGTCCAGTCGCCCTCGGGCGTGCCGTCGACCCACGTGCGGATGTGGTCGATCGCGGCCGACGCCGCCGAGGCGGCCGACGAGGCGCCGCGCGCCTCGATGATCGCCGCGCCGCGCTTGCCGACCGTCGGCTGGTACTCGTCGCGGTACCAGTCGAGGTCCGAGCCGACGGCCTCGAAGGCGTTCTGGCCCTTGACCTTCGCGTTGTAGAGGTCCGGGAACATCGTCGGGGAGTGGTTGCCCCAGATCGCGATGTTCGTGATGTCGGTCGTCGCGGCGCCGGTCTTCTTCGCCAGCTGCGCGATCGCGCGGTTGTGGTCCAGGCGCGTCATCGCGGTGAAGCGCTCCGCCGGGACGTCCGGCGCGTGGGCCTGGGCGATGAGGGCGTTCGTGTTCGCGGGGTTGCCGACGACGAGGACCTTCACGTCGGAGGCGGCGCCGGCGTTGATGGCCTCGCCCTGCGGCTTGAAGATCCCGCCGTTGGCCTCGAGCAGATCGGCGCGCTCCATGCCCTTCGTGCGCGGGCGCGCGCCCACGAGCAGCGCGACGTTCACGCCGTCGAAGGCGGCCTTCGCGTCGTCGAAGATGTCGATGCCCTGCAGCAGCGGGAACGCGCAGTCGTCGAGCTCCATCGCCGTGCCCTCGGCCGCCTTCACCGCCTGCGGGATCTCGAGCAGGCGCAGCTTCACCGGGGTGTCCGGACCGAGCAGCGCGCCGCTGGCGATCCGGAAGAGCAGCGCGTAGCCGATCTGTCCGGCGGCGCCGGTGACGGTGACGTTGACGGGCGACTGGGTCATGGAGCTCTCTCCTGCCGAGGTTGGGGTCGCCTCCGGGGCGGCGGCTCGTGGGTGGTCCGAGCCGGCCCGGCGCGCCGCCGATGCTATCCGGGTGCCTCGCGCCGGGGCGTCCCGCGCACCGCCGCCCCCGCGCGGCTTCCCGGCGCGGTGCCCGGTCCGCCCGGCGCGCGCCGCGAGGATCGGCGGACCCGGCGGCGCGCGGGTGCAGCGACGGGACCTGCGACGATGGGCGGGCGATGGGAACGCGCTCGGTGAAGCTCGCCAAGGTCCTCGGCATCCGCATCGGGGCCGACCCGAGCTGGTTCCTGGCCCTGTTCCTCATCATCCTGCTGCTCGGCGACCGGTTCGACGCCGTCCTGCCGGCCGAGTCGCCCACGGTGCACTGGGCCCTGGCGGTCGCCGCGGCCCTGCTGTTCTTCGGCTCGCTCGTCATCCACGAGCTGGGCCACGCGATCGCCGCGCGCTGGTTCGGGATCCAGACGCAGGGGATCGACCTCTGGCTCCTCGGGGGCGTCGCGCGGCTCAGCCGCGACGCGCGCAACCCGAAGGAGGAGTTCGTCGTCGCGATCGCCGGTCCCGTCGGGACCGTCGTGGCGGGCGGGCTCTGCGTCCTCGTCGGCCTGCTGCTCCAGGGCGACACCTCGCTCGTCGACGCCGCGCTGCTGCGCGAGGGCGCCCACGACCCGCTGCTGGCGCTCTTCGGCTGGGCGGCGGCGGTGAACGTCGTCCTCCTCGTCTTCAACCTCATCCCGGCGTTCCCGCTCGACGGCGGCCGGATCGCGCGCGCGATCGCGTGGAAGATCTCCGGCGACCGGCGCCGCGGCACGGTCGTGGCCGGGGGCCTCGGGCGGGTCTTCGCGGTCCTGCTCGGCGTCTACGGCCTCGTGGTCCTCATGAACGGCGACGCGGTCAGCGGGATCTGGTTCCTGCTCATCGCGTGGTTCATCGGCGGCGCGGCGCGGGCGGCGGTCGTGACGAGCGAGATCAGCGAGCAGCTGCATGCGGTGACGGCGGGCGAGCTCATGGACGAGCAGCCGGCGTGGGTGCCGCAGGGCGCCACGGCGATCGAAGCCGAGGACGAGGCGTTCGCGCCCTTCGGCGTGCCGTGGGCCGCGGTCCTCAGCGACGAGGGCCGGATCGTCGGCGTGGTGCGGATCGAGCGCGTGCGCGAGGAGCTGAACGCCGGGCGCCCCGGGACGCCGGTGGCCGAGCTCCTGGACGCCGGCGACGCGCCGCACGTCGGGCCCGAGGCGACCCTCGAGGAGCTGCTCGCCGACGAGCGGCTGCGCGAGCTCGGCGCGCTCCCGGTCGTCGGCGCCGACGGGACGATGCGGGGCCTCGTGAGCTTCCGCAGCGTCCGCGACGCGCTCGCCCAGGCGCTGCCGGGCACCGACCTGCACGGCCAGCGCGGCTGACCCGGGGGAGCCCGTGCGCGCCGCCGGCGGCGCGTACGCGGTCCGTCGGTCGGCCGCTACTGCGCGACCATCGGCGGCGCGTCGGGCGCCGGGCGCTTGCGGACCCCGCGCCGGTACTCGCGGTTGAGCATCCCGATCACGTCGAGCCCGATC
>JALRCL010000692.1 GCA_023268575.1 Patulibacter sp. | reverse complement strand
CGGAGGACGTCCTGATCTCCGACCCCGCGGTGATGGACGCCGCGGTCTTCGGCGTCCCGCACCCGGAGTTCGGCGAGGAGGTCAAGGCGGTCGTCCAGCCGGTGCGGAGCTTCGACACCGACGAGGAGGAGCAGGCCGAGGCCGAGCGCCTGATCGAGCTCTGCCGCTCGCGCCTCGCCGACCTGAAGTGCCCCCGTTCGGTCGACTTCCGCGACGCGCTGCCGCGGCACGAGACGGGCAAGCTCTACAAGCGGCTGCTCGTGGACGAGTACCGCCAGCGGGTCGCCTCCGCCGCGGCGGCCGCCGGCTGCCCGGTCATGGGCCACGGCGCCTGAGCGCGACGCGGCGCCGCTCGCCGGTGGGGGCCGCGCCGCCCCTCAGCTCTCGGCGACGACGATGAGCTTGTCGCCGGGAGCGCAGGCCAGCGTCGCGGACTTCGCGGGGTTGACGCGCACGCCGTAGTCGGCGTCGGCGTCGGCGGCGAGCGACGCATCGCGGTAGCCGATCGCGCTCTCCCCGCGGTCCCGGGCGGAGGCGACGAGGGTCGCGAACCGCACCGGCGCGCCCGGCGACACGTAGTCGGAGGCGTCGCGCAGGTAGACCTCCGCGCCCTCGGCACGGAACAGCTCGTCGAAGACGGAGGCGAGGTGCTCGTTCTCGGAGATCTGGGCGAGCATGAGGCTCACGACGTGGTCGCTGACGATGACGTCGTCGACCTTCGTGACCTGGGCGAGCTCGCGGTTGCGCTCGTCGAGCATCTCGGACGCGATGCTCGGCGGGGCGTCGAGCGCGGCCACGAGCTCCCGCAGGTGCAGCAGGGTCACGAGCGTGCGGGCGTCGGCCCGCTGCGGCGGCAGGTCGTCGTCGGACATGACGATGACGTGGTCGACGTCGTGGAGGCCCAGCCCGGCGAGCGTCGCCCGGTCGGTCGTGCGACCGACGGCGGTGTCGATCCGGAGCCGGTCGAGCGCGCCGACCGCCGCCACGGCCTGCTCCAAGCGCGCGGCGTCCTCGCCGACGACGAGCGCGCTCGATCCCGCGACGAAGAATGCGTCGAGCTCGCGCAGCACGCTGGCGGTCCGGTGGTTGACGCCGAGGACGAGGGCACGGCGCGGCGTCTCGCGCGGGGCGGTGCCGGCCACGATGCGGTCGGCCTCGACCGCGACGCTCGCGGCGCGCGCCGCATCCAGGACGCTGTCGTCCTCGGCGACGGCGATCACCGCGTCGCCGGCGTCGAGGACCGTGCCGGCGGGTGGGTTCAGGCGCACGGTGCCGTCGGCCTGCTGCAGCCCCATGACGGAACAGGCCTCGTAGGCGAGCAGGACGTCGCCGTACGTGCGTCCCGCGAGCGCCGGGTCGCGACGGAAGTAGATCTCGTCGCCGTCGAAGTCGAGCAGTTCGACGTAGACGGCCGCGGCACCCGCCTGGCGGGACGTCTGCACGATGAGCCGCGCGATCGTGTCGCCCTTGTCGATGATCACGGCCTCGTCGCCGCCGACGGCGTGGGCGGCCTCGAGGTTCTGTGGATCCTCGATCTCGGCGACGATCCGGTACGGCTCGGGGCGCCGGTTCGCCTCGCGGGTGAGCGCGAGGATCGACTTGATGACGCTCGTGTCCGGGTCGTCCTCGTCGGGGGAGAGCACGATCACCGAGCGGGCGTGGTGGTGCGCGGCGATCGCCAGATCGCCGAGGTCGATCGGGCTGCCGGTCCGGCAGACGACCTTCGTGCGCCCGAGGTCCGCCACCCGCTCGCGGATCGTGTCCTCCATCTCGACCTTGTCGCGCTCGGCGAGGATCACGACGACCGGATCGCGCTCGCTCTCGTTGGCGATCGCGAGCTCGCGCAGGATCGTGAAGATCGTGTCCGACCAGCCGAGGATGAGCGTGTGGTCGCGCTCGAGGACCCGGGAGCGGCCCTTCCGCAGCTCGACCAGCCGCTCGTCCAGCGCGGACGCCAGGACGCCGATGAACGCGCTGAAGACGACGATGCCGCCGAAGGTCACGAGCAGGCCGATGACGATGTAGCCCGTGCCCTCGTCCCCGGCGACCGTCCCGCTGTCGATCGTGTGCAGGAGCGCGTTGTACGCCGCCGTGATCGGATTGTCGGTCGGCCCCGCGCCGAAGATCAGCGCGAGCAGCGCCGTCACCACGACGAGGACCACGACCGCCAGGCCGAGGTACCCCAGGAGCGCGCTCGGCCCACGGGCCATCGAGCTGTCGAACGCGTAGCGGAAGCGCTCGCGCCACGTCGGCTCGGCGGGCGGCCGGCGCCGGCTCGGTGCCGCGGCGACGACGACGGGTGATCGGCGCCGTCGGCGCCGGCTGCTGCTGCTCATCGGCGGGGATCGTAGGGCGCGCGTCGGCGACCACCGGCGCGCCTGCGCGCATCGGCGAGCGGCGATCCGCCAGGCCGGCGCGGGGGCGCCGGCTCAGTCCTCGACGGTCCAGCGGGCGAGGTCCCGCAGCCACGCGTCCGCGGTCCCGTCCGATGGTGCGCGCCAGTCGCCGCGGGGCGAGAGCGAGCCGCCGTGGGAGACCTTCGGGCCGTTGGGCAGCGCGGAGCGCTTGAACTGCGCGAAGCCGAAGAACCGCCGGTGGAAGACTTCCAGCCAGTGCCGGATCTCGGCCGGCGCGTAGGCGCGGCGCTCGTCCTGCGGGAACCCGGCCGGCCACGAGCCGCGGTCGGCGTCGCTCCACGCCTGCACGGCGAGGAACCCGATCTTCGTCGGTCGAAACCCGAACCGTAGGACGTGGAAGAGCGTGAAGTCCTGCAGCGCGTAGGGGCCGATCTTCGACTCGGTCGACTGCAGCTCCTCGCCCGGGACGAGCTCGGGGCTGATCTCCGTGTCGAGGATCGCCCGCAGCGTGTCGCCGACGTCCTCGCCGAACTCGTCCGAGGACGCGACCCAGCGAATGAGGTGCTGGATCAGCGTCTTCGGCACGCCGGCGTTGACGTTGTAGTGGCTCATCTGGTCGCCGACGCCGTACGTCGCCCAGCCCAGCGCGAGCTCCGAGAGGTCCCCGGTGCCCAGCACGATCCCGCCGCGCTGGTTCGCGATCCGGAACAGGTAGTCCGTCCGCAGCCCGGCCTGCACGTTCTCGAACGTCACGTCGTAGACCG
>JALRCL010000936.1 GCA_023268575.1 Patulibacter sp. | reverse complement strand
GCCGGGCGCACGCCGGGCAGCGCCCGTGCAGCACGACGTCGTGGCCGGTGACCTCGAAGCCGGCCTTCGCGCTCAGCCGCGCGATCGCCTGCTCGAGCGCGTCGTCGGTGAACGGCACGAGCTCGCCGCACTCCGCGCA
This sequence comes from Patulibacter sp., assembly GCA_023268575.1. GTDB lineage: Bacteria > Actinomycetota > Thermoleophilia > Solirubrobacterales > Solirubrobacteraceae > Patulibacter. Next base: position 6,342 of record JALRCL010000936.1, on the reverse strand, counting down.
GGCGAGGTGGTGGTGATGGTGATCGGGGGCGAGGCGCTCGTAGCGCGCGATCCCCTGGCCGACCTCGATCCGCTGCACGAGCCGCAGCTGCTCGAGCTCGTCGAGGACGCGGTAGATGCTCGCCCGGCCGACCGGACGCTGCTGCGCACGCAGCTCGTCCTCCATCTCCAGCGCCGTCCGCGCGCAACCCTGGGCGGCGAGGAGGTCCAGCAGCGCCGTGCGCGCGCCGCCCCGGCGGTAGCCGGCGTCGGTGAGCCGCTCCTCGGCGCGCAGGCGCCAGGGGGACGGGGCGTTGGTGACGGACATCACCATCCATCGTAGCCCGGCGAGGTGATCCGTCGATCCGCGTGCCGCCGCGTGCAGGACCGCGACCAGCGGCGAGGAGGCGGTCGGGTCGCGCCGAACGCCGGGCCATGCGCCATCCCCAGCTGCACGCGGCCCTGCAGGCGGCGGCCCGCGACGCGGGTCGCGAGCTGGCCGTCCGGGCCGAAGAGGGGGACGAGGTCCCCTACGAGCTGCTCGAGCACGGCCCGGGCCGCCGCCCGGTCGGCAGCACGCCGACCCTCTACTCCTACAAGCCGCTCGTCGGGCTGTACGTCGAGCGTCACGCCGACGAGCTCGCGCGCCTGCCGACGGTCGCCGAGGCCGCGCACACGATGGTCGCGGCCTGGGGCGTCGAGGCGTACCTCGAGTCGCGCGGCGTGGCGCGCCCGCCGGCGGATCCGCACGAGCGGGCGCGGCTCGGCGTGCGGCTCTTCCTCGAGCGCGTCTACGAGGAGGCCCCGGACTTCGTCCTGCGCGAGGAGCAGTTCGACCGCGCCTTCGGCGAGCTCGACGCGGTCCTCACCGTCGACGCCACCGAGACCGTCGTCGCGATCCCGCTCGTCGGCGTGGAGATCGACCTCGCGACCGTCGCGATCACGCGCGGCGTCGCCCTGCAGCGGCCGGACACGCTGCGCGCGGCGCTCCCCGCCGCGGCGCTCGCCGGGCCCGACGGGGAGGAGGCGGACGCGATCGCGACGCTGCGATGGGCCGCGCGACCCGGCTCGCCCGACACGCCGCGACGGGCGCGCGAGGCCGCGCGCCGGCTCGTCACCGCACTGCGGTTGCACTGCGCCGGGGCCGCCCCGGCGAGCGGGCCGCTCGTGTGGCTGCGCACCGCCGGCGGGCCGTGGCGGGCGATGGCCCTGGGCGGGACGTTCACCAACCGCGGGCACGTCGCGATCGGCGCCGACGACGTCGACGACCTCCAGGCGTTCGTCGAGCTCGTCGCCCGCCGGCTGCCGGAGCGCGGCGAGGTGGCCTGGGCACTGCGCCGCTGGACGCTCGCCCTGGACCGGGACCGCCCGGACGAGACCCTCAGCGACCTGCTGCTCGCGGCCCGCGCGCTGCTCGAGCCCGAGGGCCCGCGCAGCGGGAGGCTGGCCGGGCGGCTCGCCGCGCTCGTGGCCGCCGACGGGGAGCGCGCCGCGCTCACGTCGCGCCTCGCCGGGCTCGCGGTCGCCGAGGAGGAGATCATGGCGGGGCGGCGGCGCCTGCCCGCGAGCCTGCCGGCGCAGGTCGACGAGCTGGCGGACTGCCTCCGCGCCGTGCTGCGGGACTGCGTCTGCGGGCACCTCGAGGGCGACCTCGTCGAGCTCGCCGAGGACGTCCTGGAGGGCGCGATCGCCGACGAGCCGGTGCGCCCGCGGTCCGGGGACCTGCGCGGGCGCGTGCTCGCCGCCGTCCGGCCCCTCGTCGGGCGCGCGGGCGGTGCCGCGGACGCCCGCCGTCGCGGGCCCGGCCTGCCGCCCGTCGCGCCCGTCCGGGCACGGAGCTGGGACGTGGTCCAGGAGGACGCGGACGAGGACACGTTCGAGGACGAGGTCCGCGACGCGATCACCCGGACCGACGACCCGGTCACGGAGACCGACGACGAGCGCGACGCGCCGCCCACGGCGCTGCGCGACCCGGAGCCCGACGTCGACGAGGCGCCGATCGCCGACCCGACGGACGCCGCGCCCGAGCGCCCGTTCGTCGTCGTCGACCGGCGAGGACGCGGAGACGGTGCGACGGCGGAGCTCGAGGAGCTCCCGGCGGCCGAGGACGAGGAAGAGGGCCTCTTCGACGTCGTGCGCTGGAGCGCCGCCGACGAGCTGGACCCCGAGGCCGCCGACGCGGACGCCGACCGCGAGGCGTTCGACGAGCGGTGGCTCGAGGAGGTCGACCGGGAGCAGCTCTGGCTCGACCAGACCTGGGACGACCGTGCCCTGGAGGAGCCGCGCGACGACGACGTCGGGCCCTGGCCGACGTCCGGCTGAGCGCCGGGTCGCGCGCTCAGGTCCGCGGCACGAGCAGCGCGTCGCGGATCGCCGCGAGCGCCGGGAGGTCGAAGACCTCGTGGTCGAGCGTCGGCACGACGGTCGGCGTCGGGTCCCCGGTGGCGGCGGACAGCCGGGCCACCGCGTCGGCGTCGCGCTCGGCCAGGCGGCGGTGGTCCTCCCACGTGCGGCCGACCTTCGCCGCCAGCGGGGCGCCGAGCGCCGGAGCGAGGCGCGCAGCGACCGCGTCGCCGTCGCCGTCCCCGGTCGCCGGGTCCAGGACGGTCGCGCGGTTCACGACGAGCGCGGTGAACGGCATCCCGACGGCCTGCAGGTGCCGACGGAAGAAGACCGCCTCGCCTGCGGGCACCGGTCCGGGCCCCGTCACCACGACGAACCGCGTCGTCGGCGCGCGCAGCAGGGCGCGCACGGCCGCCGCGCGGGCCGCGAAGCCGTCCGTCAGCGGCCCGAGCACCGCGAGGAACGTCGCGAGCTGCTCGAGCACCTCGACGCCGGTGAGCCGCTTCAGGCCGCTGAGCGCGAGGTTCGTGCCCCGGCGCGCGACGCGCGCCGCGATCCCGGTCCGGCCCTGGCCGAGCAGCGCCTGCACCGCGCGCCCCTCGAGGAACCCGGCGATCCGGTCCGGCGCGTCGAGGAAGTCCAGTGCGTTGCGCGACGGCGGCGTGTCGAGCACCACGACGTCGAAGCGCGGGTCGCGGTGGAGGTCGTGCAGCCGGGCGACGGCGGTGAACTCGTGGCTGCCGCCCGCCGCGGTCGAGATCTGCCGGTAGATGGGGTTGGCGAGGACGGCCTCCCGCCGCGACGGGTCCGGCGCGAGCTCGGCGACCAGCCCGTCGAAGGTGAGCTTCGGGTCGAGCATCATCGCCCAGAGCTCGCCCGGCGGGGCGACGCCGAGCGTCGCCAACGTGCTCGGCGCGACCGGGACGGGATCGTTGCCGAGCGTCCCGACGCCGAGGGCGTCGGCGAGGCGCCGCGCCGGGTCGATCGTGACGACCGCGACCCGCCGGCCGCGACCGGCGAGGGCCAGGGCGAGCGCCGCCGCGGTCGTCGTCTTGCCGACGCCGCCGGGGCCCGCGCAGACGACGACCTGCGCGCCCGCCAGGCGGTCGAGCAGGGGCGCGGCCACGAGCGGCGCGGGAGCGCTCATGCCGCCGCCCGCCGTCCGATCGCGCGCTCCAGGCGGTCGGCGAGCGCCAGGACCTGCTCGGGGCCGAGCTGGGTGACGGGGAGGAACGGCAGGGTGCTGACCGGCGCCCCGAGCTCCCGGCGCAGACGCGCGAGCTGACGCTGCTGGTCGTGGGCGCGCGCCGCGTGATGACGCGCCGCCCGGACCGCGGGATCGTCGCCCGCGCCGTCCAGGGCCGCGCGGTCGGACGCGTCGAACCGGTCGGCGAGCAGCCCGTTGCCGACGCCGAGCGCCACGCCGACGCCGGCCTCGGCGCGCAGCGCGTCGCGGAGCTCGAGCGCCTCGCCGACGGGCAGCTCCTCCGCCGTCGCGGTCACGACGACGGCCGTCGACGCCGGATCGGTGATCGTGCCGGCGATCCGCAGCCCCTGGCGGGCGATGGGCCCGACGCGGGCGGTGGCCGCGAACTGCGCGGGGGCGCCGAGCATCGTCGCGGCGTGGCCGCTCGCCGGGGCGTCCATGACGCAGAGGTCGTAGGGCGCGGCGCCCGGCGTGCGGCGCTCGGGCTGGGAGAGCTCCCAGACCTTGCCGAGCGCGAGCAGCTCGCGCAGGCCCGGGGTGGCGGCCGTCAGGGCGGTGAACATCCGGCTCGAGCGCAGGAGCTCGGCGAGCGGGCCGATCGGCAGCTGGTCGCGCAGGTACTCCCGCAGCGCGGCCTCCGGCGAGACCGAGACGTGCCAGAGCCCGGTTCCCCATGGTCCCGGGAGCGGCCGCTCGTCGAAGCGCTCGACGTCGTCCTCGTGCGCGACGCCGGGCCGGTCCTCGCCGGCCGGGTCGAGCGTCGCTGCGACGTCCGCGCGGCGGCCGACCTCGGCCACCACCACGCGCTTGCCCCGGCGCGCCGCCGCCACGGCCAGCGCGGCGGCGACGGTCGACTTGCCGACCCCGCCCTTGCCGGTCACGACGACGAGCCGCCGTTCGAGGAGGTCGCCCGCCATCGGCGCGGATGGTACGCCAGCTCCCCGACCGTCCCGTTCCCGGCGGCGAAACCCCGGCGTCCGGCCGGCTGCCGCGTCGCGCGGCCGGCCCGCTCCTGCAACGTCGCGCCCAGCCTCGCGGGAGGAACCGCGCCGCGACCGGCGAACGACCGAGGCGCGGCCTCCATCCGAGGCCCGGAACCCGCAAGCGGATCGTGACCGACCTGGAACCCACCCCCCGGAGCGCGGACGCCGACGGCGCGCGCCCCACGGTCATCGTGATGGCCAACCAGAAGGGCGGCGTGGCGAAGACGACCACGACGCTCAACCTCGCCGCGGCGCTCGCCGAGCGCGGCCACCGCGTGCTCGCCGTCGACCTCGACCCGCAGGGCAACCTGACGATGTCGCAGGGCCTCGATCCCGACCACGTCGACCCGTCGATGTACCACGTGCTCGTGCAGGGCCGGCCGATCGCCGACGTCCTGCACCACGCCGAGGTCGACGTCGCCGCCGCCTCGATCGACCTCGCGTCCGCCGAGGTGGCGATGGCCGCGATGATCGGCCGCGAGCGGGCCCTGGAGCGCGCCCTGCGGGGCGTCGCCGCCGACTACGACTACGTCTGCATCGACACGCCGCCGAGCCTCGGGCTGCTGACGATCAACGCGCTGACCGCCGCCGACAAGGTCATCGTGCCGGTCCAGGCCGAGTACCTGTCGCTGCGGGGGCTCGCGCAGCTGCGCAACACCGTCGAGCTCGTCCGCGAGCAGCTCAATCCGCGCGTGCGGATCGAGGGCATCCTGCCGACGATGCTGGACCGGCGCACGGTCCACGCCAAGGAGGCGCTGGAGCTGCTCGAGGAGCACTTCGGTGACCGCCTGCTCGCCACGCGCGTGAAGAAGACGATCCGCTTCGCCGAGGCGCCCGTGAAGGGCATGTCCGTCCTTCGCTACGACCCCGACAGCCTCGCCGCACAGACCTACCGCGACCTCGCCAAGGAGCTGCTCGCCCGATGAGCCAGAACCCGCACCGGTCCAGCCTCCACGAGGGGCCGCTGGCCGACCTGTTCCGCCGGACCGACCAGCCGGCGGAGCCCAGCGCGCTGCCCCAGGACAGCCGCTACCCCGCCAAGATCGAGCTCGGCGCCGACCCGGACCAGATCCTCGGGCTCGCCGACGTCGCGCCGACGCCGGTCGACCTCGGCGTCGTCGACGCCCGCCCGCTGGCCGAGCGCACCGAGGCGACCGTCGCCTCGTGGGGCGAGCGCGGCCGCCACGTGCCGGCCAACCCGCACGGCCCGGTCATCCGCGTCGTCGGCGTGGGCGGCGGCGGCACGAACGCCGTCAACCGGATGGTCGACGCGGAGATGACGGGCGTCGAGTTCCTCGCGATCAACACGGATGCGCAGTCGCTGGCCGACTCCCAGGCCGAGACGACGATCCACATCGGCCAGGGCTCGACCCGGGGCCTCGGCGCCGGCGCCAACCCGGACGTCGGGCGCAGCGCCGCGATGGAGCAGTACGACGAGATCAAGGACGCGCTGCGCGACAGCGACATGATCTTCATCGCCGTCGGCGAGGGCGGCGGCACCGGCACCGGCGCCGCCCCGGTCGTCGCCCGGATCGCTCGCGAGCTCGGCGCGCTGACCGTCGGCATCGTGACGAAGCCGTTCGCGTTCGAGGGCCGGCGCCGCGCCGAGTCCGCCGACCGCGGCGTCCAGGAGCTCGCCGCCGAGGTCGACACGCTCATCGTCGTCCCGAACAACCGCCTGCTGACGGTGCTGGAGCGGAACACGTCGATGGTCGACGCGTTCCGCGTCGCCGACGACGTCCTGCGCCAGGGGGTGCAGGGGATCTCGGAGCTCGTCACCGTGCCGGGCCTCATCAACCTCGACTTCGCGGACGTCCGGACGATCATGGCC
>JALRCL010000927.1 GCA_023268575.1 Patulibacter sp. | reverse complement strand
ACGGCCGATGGATCGCGCCGCTGGCGATCGTCGGTCTCCTGGCGATCGCGTGGTCCGCGGGCGGCCGGCGCGGAGCGATCTCGGGCTGAGCGTGGCCGGCGACACGGGCCGCGGCGCGTGCGTGTCGGGGCACGGTCCACGCGTCGGACCGCCACCGACGGGCTGGTCGCGCCCGTCGTCCCGCTGCCGCGCGCGAACGGCCGGTTCGGCCGGGCGCCCCGGCGAAGCGGGGCGCCCGATCCGGTTGGCTAGGGTCGGCCGGGTGACCGACGCTCCGGACTTCGCCCCGCTCCTCCGTCCCCTGCGCCTCGGCGCGATCGAGGCGCCGAACCGGCTCTTCATGGCCCCGCTCACGCGCAACCGCGCGGAGGGGGACGGGACGCCGAACGCGCTGATGGCGACGTACTACGGCCAGCGCGCGAGCGCGGGGCTCATCGTCAGCGAGGCGACGTGGGTGTCCCAGCAGGGCAAGCCGTACCCGCGCACCCCGGGCCTGGCGACGGACGCGCACCGCGACGGGTGGCGCCAGGTCACCGACGCGGTCCATGCGGCCGGCGGGCGGATCGTCGCCCAGCTCTGGCACGGCGGACGGGTCGGGCACCCGGACACGTCGGGGCAGGAGCTCGTCTCGTCCTCGGCCACCCCGCTGGAGCGACTGACGATCTTCACCGACACCGAGGCCGCGGCGACGATCCCGGCGCCGCGCGCGTTGGACGCCGCGGAGCTGCCGGGGATCGCCCGAGACTTCGCGGACGCGGCGCGGCGGGCGATCGACGCCGGCTTCGACGGGGTCGAGGTCCACGGCGCCAACGGCTACCTCCTCGAGCAGTTCCTCGCCGACGGCACGAACCACCGCGACGACGCCTACGGCGGCAGCGCGGAGGCCCGCGCCCGCTTCCCCGCGGAGGTCGTCCGCGCCGTGGTCGACGCGATCGGCGCCGATCGGACCGGCCTGCGGATCTCGCCCCTGCACGGCGCGCACGAGAGCGTCGAGACCGACGGGGGCGACAGCCACCGGGCACTCGCCGAGGCGCTGGCGCCGCTGGGCCTCGCCTACGTCCACGCGCTCAGCGACCTCGACTCGGCGCTGATCGACGACCTGCGCGCGCGCTACGGCGCGCCGTTCGTCCTGAACAGCGGCTTCGCCGAGCGCACCCCGCGCGCGGAGGCCGTCGCGATCGTCAGCGACGACCGGGCGGACGCGGTCGCGGTCGGGCGCGCCTGGATCGGCAACCCGGACCTCCTGGACCGCTGGCGCCAGGACGCGCCAACGACGCTGGCGAACTCGAAGCTCTTCTACGCGGCGGGCCCGGAGGGCTACGTCGACTACCCGACGCTCGCGGAGGAGCAGGCCGGCGAGGCGCTCGCCGGCTCGTAGGTCCGTGGAGCACCCGGCGCCTCGCGCGGCGGCGGGCGGTAGAACCGAGGACGTGCACCGTCACCTCCCGGTCACCGACGCGACGCCGGCCCGCCAGGTGCCAGCGGCGGCGCCGGGAGCGCCGCTGGCGGCTCCTGAGGTCGCCGCGCTCGGGGACCGGCTGCGCGCCGGGGTGCGCCGCGGCGTGCGGCTGCGCGAGGACGTCCTCGACACGGTCCTCGCCGCGCTGCTGGGTTATGGCCTCGTCATCGGAGAGGCCCTGCTGCCCCG
>JALRCL010000865.1 GCA_023268575.1 Patulibacter sp. | reverse complement strand
GGGGGCGGTCGCCGTCGCGCGACGCACCTCGATCGCGCCGCGATCGTCGCCGTACTGGGGGTCGATGTCGACGATTCGCACGGAGCCGTCGCCGAGCAGGTCGCCGGCCTTGCAGGCGAGGCTGACGGTGGTCGACGTGCCGCCGTCGAGGGTCCAGTCGGACTGGGCCTTGTAGGGCGTGATCCGGTCCGCGCCGCCACCGATCGGGGTGGACGGCGCCTCGACGGTCACCGGGATCCGGAAGGTCGCCCCGTCGCCCGGGACGAGGGTGCCGGCGACGCAGCGGACCGTCCGGCCGTCGCGGGTGCAGCCGGCGGGTAGCGTCCCGATCGTCAGGCCCGCCGGCACGACGTCGGTCAGCACGACGTCGGCGGCGGGCGAGCCGCCGCGGTTCGTCGTGCCGAGGGCGAAGGTCGCGACCTCGCCGGGCACCGCCGTCGTGCGGTCCACGCCCTTCGTCGTCAGCAGCTCGGGCGGCGTCGCGGGCGCCTCGGCCGTCGGGAGGCAGCCGGTGAAGAGGTGCTGGTGGGTCTCGTAGTTCGACGAGAAGCCCTGCGCGATGACCTGGCCGAGGTTGTGGCCGATGCTCTGCGCGACGACCTGGGCCCGCGGCGCGAGGATCGACCCGCCGTAGGCGGCGTTCGTGTTGAGCGTCATCGTCGTCGCGGCCGGCAGGTTCCAGAGCGTCGTGGCGTTGCGCTGGGTCGTGCCGTCGCTGGACTGCACGAAGCTGTTGCCGGACCGGTAGCGGACCTCGCCGTTGACGGTCACGGGATCGGCACCGAGGACGTTGATGAGCGTCGTGGAGCCGGCGGGGGTGTCGATGAACGTCGCCCGGATGCCGGTGAGCTGCGCGCGGGTGACGGTGAAGACGTTCAGGTCGGCGTTCGTGCCGGTGAGCAGCAGGACGTTGCCGCCCATCGGGGTGACCGTCGTGTCGGAGTTGACGACCGACGCCGTCCCGGTCGACGGCAGCGCGCCCCAGCGCGCCGACGCGTCGCGCAGCGCGACGAACGCGGCGGGGACGTCGAGCGGGTTGCTCGCCAGCCGGCTGCCGCCGCCGTTGAAGTTGATGTGCCCGGTGAGCGTCCCGACGTAGGCGCTGCCGCGCTGCAGGTTGAACGAGTTGCCGGTGCCGGCGACGACGAGCGTCGGCGTCGTGGCCGAGGAGGAGAGGCGCGTGCCGACGGTCATGCCGCTGGCCTGCAGCGAGCCGCCGTAGGCGATCGCGCCCTCGGACTCCGACCCGCGGCGGCCGTCGCCGGCGACGAACTCGGTCCAGCCGGTGGCCGCCCCGAGCGGTGCGGTCTCGCAGCGCACGGGCGCGGCGGTCGCCGGGGCGACGTCGCGGCCCCCGAGCAGGAGGAGGAGGGCGCCGACGAGGAGCGTCGCGAGCGCGACGAGGCGGGGCGCGGATGGCCGGAGCGGAGCGGGAGGCGTCATGGATCTCGGAGCTGGTCGGAAGGGCGGGCACCGGCCGCCGGCGGGGGAGCTCCGATCGGGGTGATCGGCCGCGGCTCGCTCATTCTGACCGCTCCGGGACCGCTCGGGCTCCGATCGCCCGGATGACCCGGGCCGCCCGGTCGGCCGTCTGCGGGTGTGGTGCGTCGCGTGCGCCCCGGGGACCGGGGGCCACGCGACGCACCAGAGGCCCCGCGGTCGCGCGGCACGGCGGACCTCCGGGCGTGGCGCGAGGAGGACTCAGGCGCGCTGCGAGAAGCGGCGGCCGAGCAGCTCGCCGGCCAGGACGTTGCGCATGATCTCGACGGT
>JALRCL010000841.1 GCA_023268575.1 Patulibacter sp. | reverse complement strand
GACCACGCGAAGCTGCGTGAGACCATCCGGGTCGCGGTCCGGGCCCTCGACAACGTCATCGATATCAACTTCTACCCGACGCCGGCCGCGAAGCTCTCCAATCTCCGCCACCGCCCCATCGGCCTCGGCGTCATGGGCCTGCAGTACGCGCTCTACCGCAAGGGCGTCGCGTTCGCCTCCGACGAGGCCGTCGCCTTCTCCGACGAGATGCAGGAGGCGATCGCCTTCTACGCCTACGAGGCCTCCAGCGACCTCGCCGCCGAGCGCGGGCAGTACCGCTCCTACCCGGGCTCGAAGTGGGACCGCGGCCTGCTGCCCCAGGACACGCTGGACCTCCTCGCGCAGGAGCGCGGGGCGGAGGTCGAGGTCCCGCGCGAGGGGCGGATGGACTGGGCGCCGCTGCGCGAGCGGATCGCGCGTCAGGGGATGCGCAACTCGAACGTCCTGGCGATCGCCCCGACGGCGACGATCGCGAACATCATGGGCACGTCGCCGTGCATCGAGCCGATGTACAAGAACCTCTTCGCGAAGTCGAACCTCTCGGGCGACTTCGTGATCCTCAACCCGTTCCTCGTCGCCGACCTCAAGCGGACCGGCGCGTGGAGCCGGCGGCTGGCGGAGGCGATCAAGGCCCACGACGGCGACCTCACGGAGATCGACGCGATCCCGGCCGAGCTCAAGGAGCGCTACCGGACCGCCTTCCAGATCGACGCGCGCTGGCTCGTCGACGCCGCGGCGCGCCGGCAGAAGTGGATCGACCAGTCGCAGTCGCTGAACCTCTTCCTGCCGTCGCCGGACATGAAGGCGATGAGCCACATGTACCGCCACGCCTGGCGGGTGGGGCTGAAGACGACGTACTACCTGCGCACGCTCGGGGCCTCGTCGATCGAGAAGGCGACGGTCGCGAAGGTCGCCGCGGACGCGGCCCCGACCGGTGCTGCGCCGGCGCCCGCCGGCCTCGCGCCGGGGGCGATCCCGACCTTCGGCGGCGCGACCGACCCGACGCCGGCTCCCCCGGCCCTGGCCGCGACGCCCGTCGCCGCCGTGCCGGCCGTCGCCGGGGCGGGGAACGGCGAGGCGGCCCCGGGCGCGGCCGCCTCGGCACCGGCCGCGAGCGCGGTCCTCCGGGCGCCGGCCGCAGACCCGGAGGTCGACCTCGGCGACACGACCCTCGACCTCGCCGCCCAGGCCTGCTCGCTGGAGGCGATGCGCAACGGCGGCGAGTGCGAGGCCTGCCAGTAGGCGACCGCGCGTGGGTCCGGACGCGGTGCGGTCGGACCCACCGCCGTCGGCAGGGACGCGGTCAGCCCTGCACGAGCGGTCCGGTGCGCACGCGGCGCGCCGGGAGCGGTCGACTGCGAGGATCGGCGGGTGCCTCGGCTGCGCAGCGCCGCTCCCGTCCTGCCCGTGCTCGATCTCGTCGCGGCGATCGAGCACTACCGCGCCCTCGGCTTCGCGGTCGAGGCCGACGCGGGCGCACAGCAGTACGGCTTCGCCGAGCGCGACGGCGTGGCGCTGCACCTGAGTCGGTGGGCCGACCACGATCCCGCACGCACCGGGGCCCACGTCTACCTCTACGTCGACGACGCGGACGCCCTGCACGCGGCGTGGTCGTCGAGCGGGACGGCCGGCCGTCACGTGGCGCCCGTCGACACGGACTACGGCCTGCGCGAGGGCGCCCACGTCGATCCGGACGGGAACCTCCTGCGCTACGGCTCGCCGCTGCGTCGCCGCTGAGCGGCGGGTCGCACCCGGCGTGCTTCCGGGCGATCGCCGGAGCCCGTGGCACCGCCGCGGTCGCCCGCGATCGACGGTGACCGCACCCCGCCCCGTCCGGCGGACCGCGACTCAGCGAGCGCCGGCGGGGCGGGGGAGGCCGACCGGCCGGCCCGAGCCGAGCAGCGCCACCGCGAAGCGCCCGGCCAGCGCGCGTTCGCGCAACGCCCCCGCGGCGCGCGCGGCGTCGGCCGCCGTCGCGCCGGTGACGACCCAGGTCACCCCGCCGCCGCGCGGCCGCAGCGCGGCGACGAGCCCCCAGCGGCGCGCGGTGGGAGCGGTCCGGCCCCGCGCGTCGAGGGGGACGAGCCCGTCGTCGGTGACGACCGCGTAGACGCCGGACCGACGGGGGTCCTGGGCGAGGAGCCCCGCGACCGGATCGCGGCGCAGCGCCGACCACGGACCGACGATCACCCGGCGCGCCCCGCGGTCCCCGGAGGGCGCGGTCGCGCCGAGCGCGACCGGGCGCGCCGCCGCGCCGGCGGCGCGCAGACGTGCTGCGGCCCTGGTGCAGGCGACGCCCGCCGGAGCGGCGCACCCGAGCACCGGGGCGCCGTCTCCGGCCAGCGGCGCCGGGAACGCCCCGACCACGGCGGTCACCCCGGCGAGCCCGGTGTCGGAGCGGTCCCACCAGAGGTCGTCCCCGTCCTGCACGCGGACGTCGGCGGCCCCGCGGTCCGCCAGGAGGCCGTCGACGAAGTAGAGCCAGTCCCGCCGGCGCCCGTCGGCGTCCTCGCCGCCCCGGCGCCCGTCGATCGCGCTGACGAACCGCCCGGAGAACGACGTCTCGACCTGCGCGTTGCGCTGCAGGAGCCGCGCGACGGTGTCCTCGCCGGCGACCGCCGGCCGCGGCACGTCTCGCAACGGACGCGTGCCGGCGTCCTCGCTGATCCGCAGCGTCACGTCGCGCGGCGGGTCGCCGGCGCCGAGGCCGCACCCGCCGAGCAACGCGGCGGCGAGGAGCGGCGCGGCGCGGCGCCCGAGGCGCCGGGTCGTCGCGGGCCGGCGGAGCGCTGGGGTCATCGGGCGTCCGATCCCTCGGCGCGGCCGCCGACTCCGGCCGGCGGTCGGGCCGTCTGGCGGTCCTCGCCGCCCGGTGCGGCGTGACGAGCGCCGTTGCCTCCCGGCGCGGGGAGGTCCCCGGGGTCGGCGGGCGCGCCCGGGCCGAGGGGGTGCGAGCCGGCCGCGCCCGGACCCGCCGTCCCCGGACCCGCCGTCCCCGGACCGACCGCCCCCGCACCGACCGCGCCGGCGCTGCCCGGGCCGGCAGGGTCTCGCGGCGCGGTGAGGGCGAAGCGCCCCTCGCGCGGCGGGCGCCGCTCGAGCAGGGCGCCGAGGATCGCGGCGACGAGGAGCCCCGCGAGCAGCGCGGGCCCGAGCGGATCCGACGTGCGGCCGTCGTCGGCGCTGCGCAGGCCCGGGGCGATCGCGCGCTCCCGCTCCGTGCCCTCCGTCCCGCGCGGCTGCTGGACGACCTGGCCGGAGACCTCGCCGCCGGTGGCCTGCGGGCGGGGCTTCTCGCCGTTCTGCACGCCGCCGTCGTCGCCGGGGCCGCTGGCCGCCGCGGTGCCCGTCGCGCCGTCGCGCCCCTTCGTGCCACGCCGCCGGTCCTGGTCGCGCTCGGTGTCGCGCTCGCCGCCGGTCGTCGCGCCGCGGCTCTGTGGCTGCGGCCGGCTGAAGAGGTCGGCCCCGCGACCCCCGCCGCCGCCGGTGACGGCGCCGCCGCTGTCGCGGACCTCGCCCGCGTCGCCGCGCTCGGGGCTCGAGCGCCGCGCCCGCCGCGCCCGCTCGCGCTCGCGCCGCTCCCGGCGGGCGTCCCGCTCGGCGCGGCGGACGGCCGAGGCCCGCGGGGGCGCCGGCACGGGCCAGGGCTGCCCCGCGAACGCCGGCGCGGCGTACGCGGTCATCCACGTCGGGTTGAGGTCGCGCGACGCGCGCCAGCGGATCGACCCCTCGCGACGCTGCAGCGACGCGAGGAACTGCAGCGGGTTCCGGCCTCCCGGCCGGCGCCAGCGCGCGGGGTCCTGCCCGGTCGCCCACAGCGCCTGGACGACCCACGGCGTCGTGCCCGCGTTCGACTCGCCGGGTCGCTCGTCGCGCAGGTCGCCGGCCTGCCAGCCACCGTCGAGCTGCTGGCGCTCGCGCAGCCAGGCGATCGCCTTCGCGACCGCCGGGGTGCCGCAGCGGCGCGCGGCGCACAGCGCCTGCACCGCAGCGCCGGTCATGTCGACGTTCGTCCCGTCGCCGGGGCGCATCGCCGGCCACGTCCCGTCGGGGCGCTGCATCGCCTCGACCGCCCGGGCGGCGCGGCGGATCGGGGTCCGCAGCCGGTTCCCGGGCACGCCGGCGAGGAAGAAGATCGCGAAGATCGTGTCGTTGACCCCGGGCGTCCTGCCGCCCGGCTGGTGCGGGAACCACCCGGCGGGGACCGGGCCGGGCGTGACCCGCCGGGTCCCGGACGACGCGCCGTCGGTCGGCAGGCCGCCGGCACCGGCCGGGAGCGGCGGGAGGTCCGGCGCGCGATCGGCCTCGCCCGGCGTCCAGGTCGCCGTGGCCTGGCGTCGCAGCAGGGACGCCACGTAGTCGCGTCCGCCGAAGCGGTACGGGTCCATCCCGGCGGCGTTGACGAACATCCCGATCCGCTCGAGCTCGGTGGTGACGATCCCTCCCGCGGTGCGCTGGGGACCGTGGCGCTCGACGTACTCCGCCACGGAGCGGCCACGGGCGCCGGGCGCCTTCTGGTCCTGCGGGTTGATGCCGGCGGCCGCCAGACCGATCCCGACCCACGCGGAGAAGAGCGGGTCGGACTCCGCGCCCGGCGATCCGCCGTACCCGCCGTCGTCGTTCTGCGTGTCCTGGAGGAAACGGACGATCCGGTCCAGGCGGTCCCGCTGGGCGGCGCCGGGCCGCGCGGCGTCCGAGGGCCCCGCGAGGGCGAGCGCGCCGAGCGTCACGAGCAGGCCGAGCGCGGCCGCCAGCGGCCACGCCACGACCCGCGGGACGCCCGGCCACCGCATCAGGGACCGACCGCGAGCCCGTCGAGGAGCACCGTGCCCGAACGCACGCGGATCGTCACCGCGCCGGAGCGGGCGCGCTTGCGGGCGCGCGTGAGGACCGTGCGCCCGTCGGCGTGCCCGCGGACCGTCAGCCGCTGCGGCCGGCCGCCGGCGGCGGTGACCTCGATCACGGCCTTCCGCCGGTCGGCGCGGGCGACGACGATCGGACGTCCGGCTCGCAGCGTCGTGCGGACCGTCGCGCCGCGGCGCAGGCGGGTCACCGTCTGACGCCACGCGAGAGGGTCGCGCAGGCGCTTGCGCGCGCCCGAGATGCGCACCTGGCGGACGCGCTCGTCCAGCGGCACGACGACCCGGCCGATGGTGCGGGTGGTCGGGGCGCCGGAGCCCTGGAAGACCGCGCGCAGGTCGGCGGAGCGGCCGGCGGGCAGGTCGAGCAGGGCCGAGAGCTGGGTCGTGCCGCGCGCGGCCGTGCGCCACCGCGGGGTGGCGGCCGTCGGGTCGCGGTACTCGATCCGCCAGCTGCGGAGGGGCTCGCCGGAGAGCGCCCAGCGCACGCCGGTCAGCGCGGCGGGGTTGCCGTCGGTCGTGATGCGCAGCGCGCTGATCGTCGTCGCGCCGAGCCGCACCGGCGCCGCCCCGCCCTGGCCGGCGGCGTCGGCGAGGGAGCCCGACCCCGTGCTCGTCACCGGCGGCTGGGGCACCGTCGTGGGCGGCGGGTCCTTCGGCGTCGTGTCCGCGGGCGGCGTGCCGCAGCCCGACCCGTCGGCGTTGCGGACGCAGACGTCGAGCCGGTTGGAGCGGACGAAGCCCGCGCCCCACGCCTTCACGCGCTTCCAGCCGGGGGTGGACCAGCGCAGCGTCGCGGTGCCGTCGGCGCCGGTCGTGACCGTGGCGGGATCGGCCTCGTTGATCGTCTGGACGCCGTTCGTGGCGGTGAGGACCGGCGAGACCTTCGCGCCCGCCGCCGGGGCGCGGGTGCCGGGCGCGCCGACGTCGCCCGTCGCCTCGTTGCGAACGGCCTTGACGACCAGTGGCGCGTTCAGCCCGACGACGAACGACGACTGCGCCGTCGCGGTGGTCGCGCCGCCCTCGACGTCGGCCGTGGGCTCCCCGATGCCGGTCGGGCCGTCGAGGCGCAGCAGGTCCCGCATGTTGAACGCGTCGTAGACCCAGAGCGTCTGGTCGCCGGGGTTCAGGCGGTACTGGCAGCCGCCGACCGAGGTGTAGACGCCGTTGACGAGGATCCCCCAGTACGCGTTCGTCGCCGGGTCCTCGCGATCGGGACCGAACTGCTGGAGGAAGTAGTCGTCGAAGCCCGGGTACCACTGGCCGTCGAACGTCATCCCGACCGAGCGCATCGCGTCGTCGGAGGCCGCCGTCGGGGTCGGTCCGGGTTCGGCGTGCGCGCCGTTGTTCGTCCCGTCGCAGCGCCGCGACTGGGTGTCGGAGGTCGCCTGCACCGCGTGTCCGTCGGTCCGCAGCGTGCCTTCGTAGAGGGTCGTGGTGGCACCCTCGATCCGCACCCGCTGCTCGCTGGGTGCGGCGACCGCCGACGCGGGCGCGCCGAGCGCGACGAGGGTGATGAGCAGTGCCGCGCGGCGAGCGCCGCGGGCCGTTGTGCGAGCCATGCGATGTCCTTCCCGTAGTCCCGACGGGGTTCGACGACGAGGCGGACCGGGGAGGTCTCCTGGCTCGCGAGAGCGGATGTCCGCGCCTTCCCAGGAGTCGCCTCCCAGTGGCTGCGCGCAGGGCGCGTGCGGGTCCTTCGCTCGCTCACAGTGGCGGGTCCGCGCCGGTCTCTCACCGGACTTCCCTGCGCCACGTTCCGCTGATTGCCGCTCGACGGTAGCAGGGGCGTCCCGCGCCGGGACGGGCGTGCGCGCCGCCGCGGGCGCTCGACCGGGGCCCTGCTACGGTGGTCGCGTTCCGAGCGGGGAACTCCGGTGCGACTCCGGGGCTGACGCGCAGCGGTGTGGGGGACGAGCGACGCATCGTGCCACTGGCGACCTCGGTCGCCGGGAAGGCGGGTCGCGAGGACGAACCCGAGCCCGAAGACCCATCGGACGCCCACGGGAACGTCCTCGGACGCTCCCGCACCGCCCACCCGTCCCGCGCATGGACGGCGGCCGCCGACGCGCCGCCTCGCTGCGGCGCGGCGTCTGCGCCGTCGTCCCGGAATCGGAGCCACGACATGCAGACATCACCGCGGCGCCTCGCCCTCGCCGCCACCCTCGCCCTCGCGGCCGCCCTGCCCGCGACCGCCTCCGCGACGGTCCCGCAGGCCGACGTCGACACCGCCGTCCAGCGCGGAGGCGCGTGGATCGCCGGAATGCAGGGCAAGCAGTCCACCGGCCTGGCAGGCGGCCCGACGAACGGGTCGCTCCCCGGCTTCAACGGCAACTGGGCGGTGACGACGCTCGCCGCCGCGGGCATCAACGCCGCCGACGTCCGGAACACCGCTGCGGGCGTGACGCAGAGCCTGCAGGACTACGTCGACAGCACCTTCCAGTCGGGCGGCAGCTACGCCGGGTGGTCGACGCTGCCCGCCCCGGCGGCCGCCTCGGCGGGCGCCCTCGGCCGGGAGTCGCTGATCGCCTCGTCGGCCGGCCTGCAGATCACGAAGCTGCGCCAGGACCTCAGCCTCACCGCGACGTTGGCGAGCACGTGGCGCGTCGCCCAGGGCGATTTCGGCGGCCATCTTTGCGGCCCTGACGGCGATCTTCGCCAAACTGGGGGTGTCGCAGATTGGGTCAGACTTTGCCACCTTTGTGCGCACCTGTGTGGTTGTGGTCGTTTTGGCCGTCTTGCTGACGGCAACAGGCCAGTGGGAGAATCCGATCCTCCTGACATCTAAAACCCTGATTTTTCTGGGGCTGTCAGGCCTTGCTA
>JALRCL010000837.1 GCA_023268575.1 Patulibacter sp. | reverse complement strand
GTCTCCGGCGCGGTCGAGGACGGCGGGTCCGGGGGCCGCGGGGGCGACGGCGTCGTGGCCGGCGACGCGCGGCGGGGGGTGGCCCTGGCGGTGCGCGACGCGCTCGCCCGGCGCGGCGGCGCCGCCCTCGGCACGCTCCTGGACGGCGGCGGGAGCGGACTGGCGCGCCGGGCGATGGCCAGCGATCCGGCGCTCTGGGTGATCTTCCGCGGCATGGCGCGGCAGCTGCGCCACGCCGGCCGCAGCGGGGCGTTCCGCGGCGAGCTCTCCTTCGAGCTGCACGACGAGATCGGGCGCACCCGCACCTGGACGGTCGTCGCCGGGGCGCTGCGCACGAGCGCGCGTCGCGGGACCGCGGGGACGCCGGCGCTGACGGTGCGGATCAGCGTCGAGGACCTCCTCCGCCTGGCGGGCGGACGGATCGATGCCGGCAGCGCCCTGCTCGACGGCCGGCTGGACCTCGAGGGCGACCTCGCGCTCGCGGTCCGCCTGGGGGACCTCTTCCGCGGCTGAGGACCGCCCGGACGCGGCCCGAGGGCGTCGCCGGAAGGCCGTGAACGCGCCCGCGGAGGGGTCGCCGTCGCCCGGAACCGCGTCCTTGCAGGGGCTTCTCGAACGGTCCCCGAGCCGCCGGTCGCGATGCGAACATGCGTTCGTGTCCTCCGTCGTCTGCCTCCACGTCCCGCGCTTCGCCCTCGCCGTCGCCGCCGCCGGCCGTCGCGAGCTCCTCGGGGTCCCGCTCGCCCTCGCGCCCCAACCCGGCGGCGGCCACCGGATCGGCGAGGTCTCGCCGGCGGCGGAGGTCGCCGGCGTCCGCGCGGGGCAGCAGCTGGGGGAGGCGCTGGCGCGCTGCCCGCGGCTCGTCCTGCTGCCCCCCGACCCCGTCGCCGTCGAGGCGCGCTGGGAGCGGATCGTCGAGCAGCTCGAGGGCATCGGGGCCGCGGTCGAGGTCGGCTCGGCCGACGTCACCGCGGGCACGGCATGGCTGGACGCCGACCTCATCCGGCGGATGCACGGAGGCACGCTGGAGGGCGTGCTCGGGGCCATCCGGGCGACGCTCGGGCAGCCCGTGCGGCTCGGGGTCGCGCCGACGCGCTTCCTCGCGCGCGTCGCGGCCGCCCGCGCGCGGGCCCGGCACGCGGTGGTCGTCGTCGACCGGCCGCTGAGCGCGGTGCCGTCGCCGGCCGGCGGGGCGCTGGTGCAGGGCGTCGCGCTGCGGGCGGTGCTCGACGAGGAGCCGGTCGCCACCCTCGCGCTGCGCGAGGACCTCGCGGGGCTCGTGGCTCCGCTGGAGCGGCTGGGCATCACGACGCTGGGCCGGTTGGCGTCGCTCTCCCGCGGGGCGGTGCTCGAGCGCTTCGGCGCACCGGGCCTCACCGCCCACGAGCTGCTGCACGGGCACGAGGCGCCGCTGCGGCCCCGCGAGCCGCCGATCGTCATCGCCGCGGACCTCCGCCTGCCCGAGGCGGTCTCCGGACCGCAGCTGCGGCACGCGCTCGGGCTGCTGATCGACCGGGTGCTGGCCGACCCGCAGCGCCGGCACCGGCCGCTGCGCGCGCTGCGCCTGCAGGCGGCGCTCGTCGAGCGCGGCACCTGGCAGGAGCGCGTCGTGCTGCGCGCGGCGATGACCGACCCGCAGCGGATCGGCCTGGCGCTCGGCCTGCGGCTGGACGGGCTGCCCGCGCCCGCCGAGCGTCTCGGGCTGCGCGTCGAGGCGCTCGGCGCGCCGGTCCCGCACGACCGGTCGCTGCTGGAGGAGGACGTCGAGATCCGGCGCGAGCGGCTGCGCGAGGCGATCCGGCAGGCCCGGGCGGCCGCGGGCCCCGACGCGGCCCTGCGCGTCGTCGAGGTCGATCCGGGGTCGCGGATCGGGGAGCGGCGGATGGCCCTGACGCCGTTCGAGGGCTAAGCCTGGATCCACCGATCCTCGGGTCGCCTCGCCGCCGATGACCGGCGACGGTGCCCACGCCACAGGATCCGATGGTCACCGACCGTCATCACC
>JALRCL010000588.1 GCA_023268575.1 Patulibacter sp. | reverse complement strand
CGGCGCGGCGGGCGGCGCGCCGCTCGCGGGCGCGATCCGGGCCAGGACCGTCCCGACCTCGACCGTCTCGCCCGGGGGCACGAGGATCTCGAGGAGCGTGCCGGCGGCCGGGGACGGGCACTCCGTCTCGACCTTGTCCGTCGAGACGTCGCAGAGCGGGTCGTCGGCCGCGACCGCCTCGCCGACCGCCACGCGCCACTCGACGATCGTGCCCTCGACGACGGAGGAGCCCATCGCGGGCATGAGGACGTCCACGACGCCGGTCGCGACGTCAGTAGGCGAGGAGCTCACGAGCGGCCTCCACGATGCGGTCCGGGGTCGGCAGGACGGCCTCCTCGAGCGAGGGGCTGAACGGGATCGGCACGTCGGGCGCGGCGAGCCGGCGCAACGGCGCGTCGAGCTCGCCGAACGCCCGGTCGGCGAGGAGCGAGGCGACCTGGGCGCCCGCGGCGCACGTCGCGTTCGCCTCGTCGACGATCAGGGCGCGGGAGGTCCGCGCCACGCTCTCGAGGATCGCGTCCTCGTCGAGCGGGACGAGCGACCGGAGGTCGACGACCTCGACGTCCGCGGCGTCCGCGAGCGCCTCGGCCGCGTCGAGCGCCGCGTGGACCATCGCGCCGTAGGCGACGATCGTCAGGTCGCGACCGGCGCGGGCCGTCCGGGCGCGGAACGGCGTCTCGTAGGTGCCCTCCGGGACGTCGCCCTTCACGCGCCGGTAGAGGTGCTTGTGCTCGAGGAAGCAGACCGGGTTCGGATCGCGGATCGCGCCGATCAGCAGGCCCTTGGCGTCCTCGGGCGTGGAGGGCGCGACGACCTTCAGTCCGGGCGCGTGCATGAGCCACGCCTCGGGGTTCTGCGAGTGGAACGGGCCGCCGGCGAACCCGCCACCGGTCGGCAGCCGCACGACGAGCGGCGCGGCGAGCCCCGTCCGGTAGTGGAGCTTGCCCGCGACGTTCACCAGCTGGTCGAAGCCGCAGGCGACGAAGTCCGAGAACTGCATCTCGCAGACCGGGCGCAGCCCGGCGATCGCCGCGCCGACGGAGGTACCGATGATCGCGGCCTCGGCGATCGGCGTGTCCTGCACCCGGTCGGCGCCGAACTCGGCGTGCAGGCCGTCGGTGACCTTGAACGCGCCGCCGAAGGCCCCGACGTCCTCCCCGAGCACGAGGACGCGCTCGTCCGCGCGCATCTCCTCGCGCAGGCCGTCGCTGATCGCCTGGAGGTAGGTGAGCGTCGGCATCAGGCCGCCTCGCCCGCCGCCATCGCGAAGCCGCTCCAGGGCGCGATCCCCGGACCGAGCCCGGTCGCGTCGCCCTCGCAGAAGACGTCCTGCAGCGCCGTCGCGGGGTCCGGCAGCGGCGTGGCGCTCGCGGCCTCGACCGCGGCGGCGACGCGTGCGTCGACGGCCTCGCGCAGCGCGGCGACGTCGACGCCGTGGGCGGCGGCCACCGCCGCGTGGGCGGCGAGCGGGTCGCGGGCCTCCCACCGCCGCCGCAGCTCGGGATCGACGTACGTCGCGGCGTCGTGGGCCCCGTGCCCGTGCATCCGCATCGTCTCCGCCTCGACGAGCGTCGGGCCACCGCCGTCGAGGGCGCGCTCCCGGGCACGGCGCACCGCGTCGAACACCGCCACGACGTCGTTGCCGTCGACGACCTCCGACGCCACGCCGTAGCCGGCGGCCCGCTCGGCCGGGCGCACGAGGAACTGGCGGTCGGTCGGCGTCGAGTACGCGAGCTGGTTGTTCTCGCACACGAAGACGACCGGCTCGCGGCGCAGGCCGGCGAAGTTCATCGCCTCGTGCCAATCCCCGCGC
The DNA here is from genome assembly GCA_023268575.1 of Patulibacter sp. GTDB lineage: Bacteria > Actinomycetota > Thermoleophilia > Solirubrobacterales > Solirubrobacteraceae > Patulibacter. Next base: position 61 of record JALRCL010000588.1, on the reverse strand, counting down.
GAGGTCGACCCGTCGCCGAAGAACGACAGCGCGATGCGCCGCTCGCCGCGGATCCGGAACG
>JALRCL010000533.1 GCA_023268575.1 Patulibacter sp. | reverse complement strand
ATAACGGCAAGCACGGACAGTGGGCATTTGATGAGTATCGTGTTGACTGTACAGACAATAGCATCGTGCAGGACTGGTGGAAAGTCATGACCAAAGCGCAGCTGGACGGAGTTTGGCGGACAATACAGGAGACCCTCGATTGCCCACCAAACGTTATCGGAAAAATAGGCGCTTCCGCTACGGGACGTCGGCCGGTCCGCTGGCCCGGCGCCACGGCGCCCGGCTCGCGCCGGTGGTCCTGCCGCCCGGGCCGCTGCTGCCGGGGCTCGTGCTCCTCGCCGGACGGCCGCGGCTGGCCGCCGTCGTGCTCGGCGTCCAGGGTGCACGGCTCGGGCGGCGCCTCGCTCGCTCGGGCGCCCCCGCGATCCTCGGGCCCGCGTGGGCGGCGCGCGCGGCGTGGCAGACCGCCGACGGCGCGAGCCGCGCGGTGACGATGCTCCTCCCGGCGCCGCTGCTGGCGACCGCCGCCCTTCGCCGGTCAGCTCGTCGTCGGCCGGCGGCGTCGGCCGGGACGCGGGCGCGTCGCTCGTGCTCCGGCTCGGTGCTCGCGCGCGTGGCGCTGCTCGGGGCGGCGACCGCCACCGTCCGCTGGAGCGCGGCCCGCGCCGACGGGCGGACCGGTGGCCTGGGCCCGGTGCGCTGGTGCCTCGCCGAGGCGGTCGACGACGCCGCCTACGGCAGCGGCGTGTGGGTGGGGGCACTGCGGGCCCGCGCGCCGCGCGCGCTGGTGCCGGTGCGCCGATCGTCGGCGGTGCGGACGCCGGCGCGGGCGGCCTCCGTCGACGAGCCGACCGGCGGCGACGGTGCGGACGGGCCGGAGGCGACGTGAGCGTCGCGGAACGGTACGACGTCGTCATCGTCGGCGCAGGCTCGGCCGGCTGCGTCCTCGCCGCCCGGCTCGCCGAGCAGGGCGGTCGCTCGGTCCTGCTGCTGGAGGCCGGCCCGTCCTACGACGAGGCGTCGCTGCCCGCCGCGCTGCGCGACGAGCGGACGCTGCCGCAGGAGCACCTCTGGTCCTACGAAGGCTTCCACGAGCCGCGTGCCGCGGCACCCGCCGCGGTCGTGCGGGGACGGGTCGTCGGCGGCTCCGGTGCGGTCAACGGGATGGTCTACCAGCGCGGGCTGCCCGAGGACTACGACGGCTGGGGCCTGCCGGAGTGGTCGGCCGCCGCGCTCGAGCCGGCGTTCGCGCGGATCGAGCGCGACCTCGATGCGGGTGGGAGCGCCGGTCGCGTCCCGCTGCATCGCTGGGGGCGGGAGCACTGGGCGCCCTCGCACGCGGCGTTCCACGACGCCGCGCGCGACCTCGGCGCGCCCGAGAACCCGGACCTGCTGCGCGCCGAGCACCAGGGCGTGGGGCCGTACGTGCGCAACAGCGACGGGGGGCGGCGGATGAGCGCCGCGGTGACCTACCTCGCCCCGGCGCTCGTGCACGCCGCACTGACCGTCCGCGGGGACGCGCTCGTCGAGCGGGTCGTCGTGCGGGACGGCTGCGCGACGGGGGTCGAGGTCGTCCTCGACGGCGCCCGCCGCCGGATCGACGCGGGGGAGGTCGTGCTCGCCGCCGGCGCCGTCGAGACCCCGCAGCTGCTGACGCACTCCGGGATCGCGGCGCGCGAGGACCTCGAGCGGCTCGGCATCGCGCCCGTCGCCGTGTTGCCGGGCGTCGGCGCGGGCCTCTCCGATCACCCGTCGGTCGTCCTGGCGGTCCGGCTGCGCCGCGCGGTCCGCGTCTGGGACCAGCGCTGTCTCGTGGGGCTCGTCGGTACCTCGGCGTGGGCGGCCGACCGCGGCCGGCGCAGCGATCTGCAGACGCTCGTCATGTCCGGTCCGCGCGTCGGCGACGACGGCGGGTCCCTCCCGTCCACGGCCGACGCCGAGGCGGTCGACTGCGTCGTGACGCCGATCTTGTACGCACCCGAGAGCACGGGGCGGATCGAGGTCGTCTCGACCGACCCGCTGCGGCGCCCCCGGATCCACTACGGCTACCTCGCCGCACCCGGCGATCGGACGCGGCTGCGCGAGGCGGTCCGCCACGCCGCCCGCCTGCTGCACCACGACGCCTTCGCCGCGCTCGTCGCCGACGACGCTGGCGTGCCGGACGCCCGCGTGCGCGCCGACGACGACGCGCTCGACGCGTGGATCCGCGGCCACCTGCGGAGCACGCTGCACGGATGCGGCACGTGCCGGATGGGGCCCGACGACGATGCGCTCGCCGTCGTCGACGCCCGCTGCCGCGTCCGGGGCGTCGAGGGGCTGCGGATCGTCGACCTGTCGATCGCCCCGCGCGCGCCGAGCGCCCCGACGAACGCCACGGCGATGGCGATCGCCGAGCACGCGGCGCGCTGGATCTGACGCCGCCCTACGGGCGGTGGAGGACGAGCAGGCGGGCCCCGCCGGGCGCACCGTCCATCAGCGGGCCGAGGTCGTCCACGGCGCCGGCGCCCGCGCGCCAGGCGAGGTACGCCTCGTGGTCGGCGACCTCGTCCCATTCCGCGACGACGACGAACCGCCGCTGGTCGGCGGCATCGACGGTCACCGTCACCCCGCGGTTGCCGCGGAAGGCCTTCGTGTCGGCGACGATCCGCTCGAGGATCGCGCGGACGTCGTCCGCACGGCCCTCGGCGGCCTGCAGCTCGAACAGCGAGACGACGGGCATCCTGCTCCTCCTCGGGTCAGCCGCCGAGCAGCCCGGTGAGCGCGCGCACGTCGGCCGCACCCGGTAGGTCCTCGACGGCCGCGGCGATCCGCGCCGCGCGGTCGGCGCCGAGCACGGGCTCGACGTTCGCCTGGAACTTCGCCGCGACGTCGCCGGGCGACCACGGCCGCGACGGCGTGCCGCGCACGTCCGGCACCTCGAGCTCCTCGCAGCGACCGTCGCCGCGCTGCACGGTCACCCGCGCCGGGAACCGCGCGGGGAAGCCGGAGCCCGTCCAGGGCTCCCAGTCGATCCGCTGCGCCAGCGCGAGGACCTCGGCGTCGGTCGCGATGCCCGTCACGTCCTCCGAGCGCAGGCGGCCGTGCAGGAGCACCTGGGCCACGCAGACCGGCAGGCTCCAGCGGGCGTCGTGGTCGCTGGACGGGGCACGCTTGCTCGCCCAGGGCTCGCAGACGATCGGCGCCGCGCCGTCGGGCACGTGGCAGACGAGCCGCTCGACGTCCTCGGGCCCGGCGCCGTCGGCGTGCAGCCGCTCGGCGATCTCGAGGAACGGGTGGATGTAGTGGCAGCAGGGGTACCCCTTGAACGCCGCGTCGGGCAGGGCCCAACGCTCGCCGACCCCGGGCAGGAGCTCCCGCAGGCGCTCGGGTGCCTGCGCGTCGTGGGCGTACCCGGCGAAGAACCCGAAGCGGTCCTCGAACACGCGCGCCGGACCGGCGACCCCCGCCGCGGCGAGGTCGAGCGCCAGGAGCCCGGCGTGC
>JALRCL010000497.1 GCA_023268575.1 Patulibacter sp. | reverse complement strand
TGGATCAACACCCACATCCCGCTCGCCTCCGAGATGCCTCACGGGGGCTTCAAGGACTCCGGCTGGGGCAAGGACCTCTCCTCCTACGCGCTCGAGGACTACACCGTCGTGAAGCACGTGATGGCCTCGCTGGAGTAGCGGTCGCGCACGCGGCGCCGGGGCGATCCCGGCGCCGCCACGGTCCGGAAACGCATCGTTCCGGATGCGGTACAGTGGTTCGCGTCACGTCCCTCTGGAGCGCGCATGCCGACGACCGCCCACCGCCCAGCACCCGACCGGACCGGTCGCGATGAGGGGTACTTCCCGCCCGGATCGATGCTGCGACGGGTGCAGTCCGAGCACGCCGTGGGGCTGCTCTACGGGCAGCGGGCGCTGTGCGTCGGGGCCATCAAGCCGCTGAACTACGTCGGCACGTCGCAGCACACCGCGAACAAGCGCGAGCCGTTCAAGCGGCTCGTGCGCACGGGGCTCGCGTTCGAGCAGGTCTTCTTCGGCACGCGGGCGGAGGCGGACGAGGTCCTGCGCTACGTGCACCGGATGCACGAGCGCGTCGTCGGGACGCTGCCCGAGGACGCCGGAGCGACGCCCGCCGGCACCGCCTACGCGGCGCTCGACGGGCCGCTGATGCGCTGGACCGTCGCGGTGATGATGGACTCCGCCGAGGTGCTCCACGACCTGCTCGTCCGGCGCCTCGCGCACGACGAGCGAGAGGCCCTGTGGCAGGACTACCGCCGCTTCGCCGTCCTCTTCGGCACGCCGGAGGAGGCGCTGCCGGTGAGCTACCCCGCGTACCGCGCGTACTTCGACGCCGAGGTCGCGGCCGCCGATGCGCACCTCACCGCCGAGGCCCACCACGTCGGGCGCTTCTCGGCCTTCTCGATCCCGGTCCCGCCGCTGCGCCGTCCGGCGATGTCGGTCCAGGACCTCGTGATCCTCGGCAGCCTGCCCGAGCGCGTCCGCGCCCTCTACGGCCTGCCGTACCGGCCGGTCCAGCGCGGTCTGCACCGCGCCGTCTGCGACGCCGCTCGCACCGCCCGGCGCGCGACGCCCGAGCGCCTCGCCACCGGCCGCAACACCGCCGTCTTCCGCGCGGTCGCCGCCGAGGAGGCGCGGCGGATCCGCAAGGGCGTGCGCACGCCGCAGGTCGTCTGACCCGGCGACGCGGGGCGCGGTCGGGCGGTCGCCACGGGGCGGCCCCGGCGATCTGCGACCCTCGCCCGATGCAGCTCGGAGCGTTCGGCGTCTTCCTCGGTGCCCGTGGCCTCGACGGCGAGGCGGTGGCGCAGGCGGCCCGCGTCGCCGAGTCGGCGGGCTTCGGCGCGCTCTGGCTCGGCGGGTCGCCTCGGCTGTCGGTCGTGCGCCCCGCCCTCGCGGCGAGCGAGCGGCTCGTCGTGGCGACGGGGATCGTCAACGTCTGGGACTACGACCCGGCCGAGCTCGCCGGCGAGTACGCGGAGATCACCGACGAGCACGGCGACCGCGTCGTCGTCGGCATCGGGATCGGCCATCGCGAGGCGACCGACCGCTACGAGAAGCCGATCGCGACGATGCGCGGCTTCCTCGACGGCATCGACGCCGCCGAGCGTCCGATCCCCGCCGACCGCCGCGTGCTGGCGGCGCTCGGCCCGCGGATGCTCGCGCTGAGCGCCGAGCGGGCCGGCGGGGCGCACCCCTACTTCGTCCCGCGCGAGCACGTCGTCGTCGCGCGGGACGCCGTCGGCCCCGACAAGCTCGTGGCCGCCGAGCTGTCGGTCGCGATCGACGACGATCCCGAGCGGGGCCGGGCGGCCGCGGAGGGCTTCGCGCGCTTCTACCTCGGACTCGACAACTACGTCAGCAACCTCCTCCGGCTCGGGTTCTCGGAGCAGGACGTCGCCGGCGACGGGTCGGCCGCGCTGCTGGACCGGGTCGTCCCGCAGGGCGACGCGGCCCGGATCGCCGCGGTCGCCCGCGACTTCCGGGCGGCCGGCGCCGATCACGTCGCGGTCCAGGTCGTCGGGGCCGCGGGCGTGCCCGAGGCCCAGTGGCGCGCGCTGTCGTCCGCGCTCGGCCTGGGGTAGTCGCCTCGCCTCGCCTCGCCTCGCCTCGCGGCCGCGCCGCGCCCGCCGGCGCGCGACGGATCGCCGCCGATCCGGTAGAAGCCCCGCATGAGCGGACGCAACGTCCTCGGCGGCGAGCTGATCGTCTGCGGCACCGATCCGCTGACGGGGTGGACGCGGACCGGCTGCTGCGAGTTCCATCCGGCCGACGTCGGCCAGCACGTCGTCTGCGCCGTCGTGACCGAGCGGTTCCTGCGCTACACCGCCTCGCAGGGCAACGACCTCGCCACGCCGCAGGGCGGCTTCCGCGGGCTGCGCCCCGGCGACCGCTGGTGCCTCTGCGCGTCGCGCTGGCAGCAGGCCTACATGGACGGCATGGCCCCGCCCGTCGTCCTCGAGGCCTGCGACGAGCGGGCGCTCGCGATCGTCGCGCTCGACGTCCTGCGCGAGCACGCGGTCGCGCCCGACGCGGCGCCGGAGCCGTAGCGGGCCGTCCGTCCCCGGCCGCCCGGCTAGTGGCCGAACGCGTCGGAGTCGGTGATCGGCGCGCTGCCGTCGTCGATCGCGCTGATCGCCGCGAGCTCGTCGTCGGCGAGCGCGAACGAGAAGACGTCGAGGTTCTGCCGCTGCCGCTCCGGGTCGGCGGACTTCGGGATCGCGACGTGCCCGAGCTGGACGTGCCAGCGCAGGACGACCTGGCCCGGCGTGCGCCCGAGCCGCTGCGCCGCGGCGACGACCGCGGGGTGCTCCAGGACGTCCTGCCGGCGCCCGCCGAGCGGGCTCCAGGCCTCGGTCACGATGCCCTTCCCGGCGAGGAACGCGCGCTCCTGCGCGCGACTGCGGCTCGGGTCCAGCTCGATCTGGTCGACGTCCGGGACGACCCCCGTGGCGTCGAGCACGCGCTCGACGTGGGCGGGCTTGAAGTTCGAGAGGCCGATCGCGCGGACGCGCCCGTCCTCCAGCAGCCGCACGAGGCCCCGGTACGCGTCGACGTACCGATCCTGGTCGGGGTTGGGCCAGTGGATGAGCAGGAGGTCGATCACCTCGAGGCCGAGCTTGCCGGCGGAGCGCTCGAACGCCCGCTGGACCGCGTCGTAGCCGTGGTCCTCGCGGTTGAGCTTCGTCGTGACGAAGACCTCCTCGCGCGGGACCCCCGACGCCGCGACCCCGCGGCCGACGCCGACCTCGTTGCCGTAGTTGAACGCCGTGTCCACGAGCCGGTAGCCCGACCGCAGCGCGCCGGCGACCGCCTCCTCGGCCCCGGCGTCATCCAGCGGCCAGGTGCCGAGGCCGAGCTGCGGGATCGCGGCGCCGTTGGCGAGCGGGAGGGTCGGGGCCAGGGGAACGTCGGGGCTCATTTGGGGCTGCTCGGGTCGGGGGCACGGGAGGAGCGGGTCCGCGTGGAGCACCGGTCCGGGAACGCTCGGGGCGGGCGGGGCGCCGGCCCGCGGGGCGGGCGGCGACGTCCGACGCACCCGGACGAGCTGGTCCCAGCCTCGCGCATCGCGCCCGGCGGCCCGCCCGGACGGGCGATCGCCGCGGTCCGGGCCCGACGGCGCCGCGTCGCGCAGCGGCCGCCGGGGCGGGTCGCGCTCAGCCTCGATCGCGCGGCGGGCGGCGGCGTCGCCCGCCGGGCTCAGCCCCCGACCGCGGCGTCGACGTCGGCCCGGCGGATCCGGCGCATCTCCTCCGGATCGACCTGGCGCGGGGCGCCGTCCTCGCCCCGCGCGGCGGTCAGCAGCCGGTCGGCCTGGGCGGCGATGACGTCGTCGAAGAGGTTGCGCACGGTGCGCGCGTTGGCGAAGGACGCGTCGCGGGCGGCGTGCCAGCCGGACAGGACCTCGCGCGCCCGGCTCAGC